>JAHDQF010000018.1 GCA_018433945.1 Proteiniphilum sp.
AGGACCTGTCTTTTCTTAGGTTTTGCTTTTCTCATTGTTTAATAAGATTTTTGTGTTGTTTGGTTGCCTTTTATCGTCTTCAACGAGCTCCTCTGAGTTCATTTACTCAACCGGTCATAAAGTAGCAATGTCCAAAAATTTCAACAGCGATTTTTTACAATTTTTACTCCTTAACTGAATTGCGTACCAATCGGAACAAGCTTACTTCTTACCTCCCTTGGTTGGTGCGGCTGTCTTTGCTCCCTGCTTGGGACGCTTGGCTCCATACTTGGAACGTCTCTGGGTACGGCCATTCACGCCGGCAGTATCAAGTGTCCCGCGCACAATGTGGTAACGTACACCCGGAAGGTCTTTCACACGACCACCGCGCACCAACACGATGGAGTGCTCCTGCAGGTTGTGCCCTTCACCCGGAATGTAAGCATTCACTTCTTTCGAGTTGGTCAAACGCACACGTGCCACCTTTCTCATCGCTGAGTTCGGCTTCTTCGGGGTGGTGGTATACACTCTCACACATACCCCCCGGCGCTGCGGACAGGAGCCCAACGCAGGCGACTTGCTCTTCTCCGTAAGGGTGGTACGTCCTTTTCTTACTAATTGTTGAATTGTAGGCATTTTCTGCTTTCTTTTTTTACGTATTTCTTTTTTTTACTTCATTCCGCACAAACGGCTTTTCAGCTCCAATGGGTATATAATAATTCCCTGATTATCATTCAATAACCTTTTATTTGGTGTGAAAAACGGCACAAAATTACAAAGAATCAACAAGATATGCAAGTGTTTGCAGATGTTTTTTTAAAAAGGTAGGCAGGTTTGTATGAGCGCTCATTGCTCACAGCATACCGCTACATGCAAAAAAAAAACTATTTTTGCAGAAAGGTGTAACTTTTCCGTCCCTTACCCGTCATTAAATAAGAATGAAAGTTGATTCTTTTCACACCCTCATCCTGCCGCTCAGGGAGAAGCTGTTCCGTCATGCGCTTGGCATTGTAAGAGATCGCGCCGAGGCTGAGGATATCCTGCAGGATTTGCTGCTGAAACTGTGGAGCCGGCCTGAGGTATGGGAAGGAATCAGCAATCCGGAAGCATACTGTTACAGGGCGATCCGGAACATGTCGCTCGACCGGCTGGCGGCGGCAGCGAACCGCAAAAGTGTACAGCCCGGCCTCGAAGAGGAAGATCGAAGCTACATCGAGAGCGAGTCACCACACAGCAGGCTGGTAAGAAAAGAGCAACGCGCACTGATTGATCACTGTCTCTCCCAGCTACCGGAACGTCAGCAGTGGGTGTTCCGTCTGCGGGAGATTGAGGAGATGAGTTATCGTCAGATTGCCGAGGCGCTGGATATCAGCGAGGAACTGGTTAAAGTGAGCCTCTTCAGGGCGAGAAAAAGGCTGCAGGAGCTTTTGTTGGGGGAGGAGCTGAGAGAGAAAAAGCAGATAGAAGCCTCCCAGGAACAGAATGAGAAATTATAAAACAGCCGGAAAACGGCCGGAATGTTAAACAACCACACTGAGAAATGAAAAGAGATCAGATCACCAACCTGCTCAACAAATACTGGCGTTGCGAGACCACCCTTGCAGAGGAGCAGGAGCTGCGACGCTACTTTGCAGAAGATGACCTGCCGGATGAATTTCTGCCATACGCACCACTGTTCACCTATGTGACGGCAGAACAGTCGCCACAACTGAGCGAGGCGTTCGACCGCAGGTTACAGGAAGCCATTGAGCGCACACCCCGTCCGGCAGCAGCTCAACGGTTGTCGTCCAGGAGCATGCTGATGCGCATTGCGGCCTCTTTCCTACTGATCGGCGGCATGGGTGCCGGCCTCTTTTTCATCACAAGGGAACAGAACAACCCGCGCTATGCTGAGAGAGGCGATGAGGCTACGCAGATGCTGAAGCATGCCACCCATGCTCTGGAGAAGCTATCCGACGCCCTGTTGCTCAGTGAAGAGGCCTCACGGGAGAGCCTCCTTCAGATCGACGAGATGGAAATCGACTGGGCGTTGATCGACTCCCTCAGTAGCGAGACACCAGCAGCAGAGGAAGCGAGCGACAGTTTGGAGAGCGGGAATGCAGAGGAGCCACATCCTGCCGGCAATCCTGAACAGGTCATGAAGAAACCACTCTACCGGGAATCAATCAAGAGAGCGCATAAGATATGAAACGAGCATGATAATCATTATCACACAAGTAGATGATTAAAGCGAGTTCACTAAAGTTAGACTTTTGCTGCACTCGGCAGCGTAAATTAATTTACGCTTCTCTCGTTTAACGCAAAAGTTCCATACGACCTTAATGTAAAAGAATAAAATATTATCGTATGAAAAAGACCGTACTGATAGCTTGGTTGATCGCCCTGCCAGCCCTGCTGAGTGCATCCGATGTGGTAACGCTCTTCATGGAACGCTACGCCGAGGACAACCGGCCGCTCAACAATGTCAACATTGGAAAAGCCATGCTGGAGCGGATGGCGGAGAACACCACGGATGAGGAGCTGAAAAAGACTTTCGGCATGTTAAACAGCATCCGCATGATCAGCAGTGATAGCAAACGCGACTCGCGGCATTACTTCCGCAAGGCGGAGGAGTTGATCAGTGAGAGCTATTCTGATTACCAGGAGGTGGTATCGGTCAACGAAGAAAACAGGCGCATTTCGGTATGGCTGAAAGAGATGAGTGAATTGGAGCAGGATCTGATCTTACTATCGCTTGATGAGGAGGGAAAGTTCACCCTTATCAACGTCACAGGCCAGATCGACTTCGACGCCATCTCCCGTCTCTCAGGGTCACTGAAGAACAGAACAGAGCTGATGCAGCAGACAAAATAATTGCAACGATGATCATTTACAAATAACTTTTTTCTTTTTTATATTTAAACGATGAACAGGCAGCGGAACGTGAGTTTAGCTGCCTGTTGCTTATCATTCGTCCGGCATCTTGCTGTAATACCGGTATGCCAGGAGCACGGTGTTCTTCAGGTACTCAAACTCCAGCTCGAAACATTCGGAGAAGAGCCCCGTACCCATGTTGTCCTCTATCTGTGCCTCCGTCCAGAGCTTGCCCCCGCTGAGGTGGAGGCTGTTAAAGAGCTCCTCATCCTTTATATCGGCGACATAGAGGAAGATCAGCCGTTTGGTCACATCGTTCTCAAAAGTATATTTCAGCAGGAACCGAAGCGGGATCTGTTTGTTACCACACTCGCGGCTGATGCTGTTGTGCACGCTATCATCAATGTCATGTTCGTACTGCATGTACTTCTCAAACGGGTAGTCGAGCAGGCCAGGGTTGAGCAGCCGTGAGGCTTCCCTTTCACGCAGGTAGATCTTACCGCGGTAGATCAGCGCCACCCGCACCACAGGGTGCATGAAGCGGTTCTTCAGGTCTTTGGTGATCGATTTGGCCACCTTGCCGGTCACTTCGCCACTCTCGGTCACCACCGGCAACCACTCCTCCTTATAAAGCTTCCTGGTGAGCAGATGAAGGCGCCCGCTCTCCAGGAGAATCACAACCAGCAACACCGCCTGTGCGGTGATAAGGATCCAGGGCTGGTGCAGCCCACCGGAGGAGCCGGGAGCACCCAGCAACAGCACACCCATCACCAGCAGCAGGTGTATCAAAAGGCCATACTGTGTTTGAAAAACTACGCGCATCGTCTCCTCGAGGTAGTTGCGTGAAATCACGTTCTCACGCTTCACCAACCGCGATACCATTCGGCTGCGCCGGAAGCGGGCCACGATGAGTGAGAGCAGGAAAATAATTTCCACTATCAAGAAGCTATTCATCAGCGTCTCCGGTGTGAAGTGAAAAAGAGAAAGGATGAAAGCGATGAGAAAGGTGATCAGTGAGAGCTGGTAGATGAGCCGCACCGGCTTCTCCACCCATAAAAAGCCGGCGAGTGACAACAGCAGGGCTACTCCCACAGCTGTATACATCGTTACGATGCCGGCAAGGAAGGAAAAAATCAACATCGGAATCAATCCGAATGCGGGATTCCTGGTTATTTTCTGAATGAAGGTAAACTTTTCCATACTGTTACATACCCGCGGCAATCAATCTGCCGCTGCGGTATCTCTTCGACTCTCTCTCGCTTTGTTAAGTGAAACACGTACGTGTCTCATATATCCGCACTCTTAAACAATAAAAGCGTTTTTTTGTTTACCGGTTACACAGGCTGATGCCGCCCGGAGATGATCCGGGCGGCATCAGCCTGATTCATTTGCAGGCGCCTGTAGCCTGTTGCGTGATTGAGAGCGAGTCGCTATTGTTCGTGAAGAGCTGTTAGCAGCACACACTCTCAAAGCTCCTCAATGAAAAAACCGATCACCTTCTCATAGAGATAAGCCCGCGCGTTGCCACCCACAATCGAGTGATCAAAGTCAGGGAAGTAAAACATCTCGAACTGCTTGTTGGCACGAATCAGTGCGCTGCTGTACTCGATGGAGTGCTGCAGGTGTACGTTATCGTCGGCGGTGCCATGGATCAACAACAGCTTCCCCTCCAGCTGCTCCGCCAGCGCCAGGGGCGATCCCAGCTCGTAGCCATCATGGTTCTGTCCGGGGGTGCGCATGAACCGCTCGGTGTAAACCGTGTCATAGAAGCGCCAGTCGGTCACCGGTGCAATGGCCACGCCAGCTTTAAATATTCCGCTGCCACGGCTCATGCTCATCAGCACGTTATAGCCGCCATAGCTCCAGCCCCAGATGCCGATGCGGCTGTCATCCACGTAGGGCAGTGAGCCCAGGTAGCGTGCCGCCGCAATCTGGTCGTCCGACTCCTGAATGCCCAGCCGGAGGTAGGTACTCTTGCGGAAGGCCGCTCCGCGGGCGGCGGTACCACGGCCGTCTACCGCGGCCACGATCATCCCTTCGCTCAGGAGCGCGTGGTACCAGGAGACGCTGAACCGGTCCTGCACCTCCTGCGAGTTGGGACCACTGTACTGCACCATCACCACGGGGTACCTCTTCGCAGGGTTGAAATCCCACGGCTTCAGGATCCAGCCATTCAGCTGTGTGATGCCGTCCGCTGCGGGCAAGGTTATGAACTCCCGTTCTGGCAGGTTGGCAGCTGCCAGCTCTTTGCGCAGCGCAGCATTGTCCTCCAGCAACCGCAGCTGCTTCCCACTCCCCTCGTGCAGCGTGATCACCGCCGGCGAGCGGGCATCGCTGTGCCGCATCACGAAGTAACGCCCCTGCTGGCTGAAAGTAGCGCTGTTCCATCCCGGCTGTGGAGAGAGCTTTTGCGGCTCACCCTTGTTGATGTTCAACCGGTAAATGTTGCGGCGCAGGGGGCTCTCGTCCGCTGCCTGATACCAGATGGTCTGCGACGATTCATCTACGGCCAGCAGGGCGGTCACATCGTAGCTGCCCCGCGTGAGCTGCTTCTGCAGCGTGCCGGTCAGCCCGTAGAGATAGATGTGGCTATAGCCATCCCGCTCCGACACCCAGGTGAACCGGTCACCCATGAAGCGGATCGCGCTGAGCCACTCCGGGTCCACATAGCTATCGCTCTCCTCCCGCAGGATCAGCCGTGCCACCGTGGAGCGTGGATTGACGAAATACATGTCGAAACGGTTCTGATCCCGGTTGAGCGTCATCACCGCCAGCTGTTCCGGGTTAGGGGTGAAGGCGATGCGGGGGATGTAGCCATCCGCATCGAGCGGCAGCTCCATGGTGCGGGTGGTGCGGGCAGCGATGTCGAACACGCGGCACTCCACCGTAGCGTTGACCTCACCCGCCTTGGGATACCTGAAGCGGCGAAAGCCGGGATATAGCTCCTGGTTGTAGATCTGAAAGGAGAACTCCTTCACGGCCGATTCATCGGTGCGGACAAAGGCGAGCAGCTTGCTGTCGGGCGAGAACTCCATCAACCGCGTCACGGCGAACTCCTCCTCATAGACCCAGTCGGTGGCGCCGTTGATCACGCTGTTAAAAGCCCCATCCCTGGTCACCTGCGACTCGGTATCGAAGTCGAACTTGGTAAGAAAGATGTTGTTATCCACCACATAGGCCACCATCTTGCTGTCGGGCGAAAAGAGCGGGATCATCTGCTTCGAGGGCTGGTCGGAGAGGCGCCGCACCATGTTGCGCCGCACATCGTGGTAGTAGTAGTCCGCCTTGAAAGAGTGGCGGTAGATCTGCTCCCGGTCGCGGTAGAGCAGCACCCTGTTCTCGTCGGGGCTCACCAGGAAACCCTGAAAGGTGTCGAAAGTACAATTGCGCGCCGTGCGGGTATTGAAAAGGGTGTCCACCGCCTCACCGCTGGCGTAGGCATACTTGACCACCGCCCTACGCTCACCGTCGGCCTGATAGTAATAGTTCCCGTCGTGCGACGAGGTCATCTCCTCCACACCCCGTTCGCTGAACTTACCGCCCACAATATCCTGCAGGGTGTAATCCTGTGCCTGTATCCTGCTCTCCAGTGTTGAAAAAATACATACTACAATGGCCGCCAATGCGGTAACAAAGGATCTGATTCTCTTCATATCTGTTCTGTAACGATCATTTTCACGCAAAGTTAACAAAATCGGCTTTCCATATCGGTTTTTTTTTGTATTTTCGGCAAAATTTCAAAACGTTAGTACGTTGATCAGTTCGTACGTTGATAAAAGCTAAAATTATTATGCAACAGAACGAAGTAGATAAGAAAGCAATGGAACTGCCCGGCAACGCGTACAGCGAGTTACAGCCGGGAGAGGATTACAAGCCGGTGCTGCCGGAAGACAAACCGGTGAAGGAGGTCACCTCCTGGTCGGTGGGTATGGGACTGCTCATGGCGGTCATCTTCTCCGCCGCGGCTGCCTACTCGGGACTGAAAATAGGGCAGGTGTTCGAAGCCGCCATCCCCATCTCCATCATCGCCGTGGGCGCCTCGGCCGCCTTCCGCCGCAAGAACGCACTGGGACAAAATGTGATCATCCAGTCCATTGGCGCCTCCTCGGGCGTGATCGTGGCCGGAGCCGTCTTCACCATCCCCGGGCTCTACATTCTCCAGGCCAAATATCCCGAGATAGAGATCAACTTCTGGCAGATCTTCTTCTCCTCCCTGCTGGGCGGCTTCCTGGGGATCCTCTTCATGATCCCCTTCCGCAAGTACTTCGTAAAGGATATGCATGGCAAGCTCCCTTTCCCGGAGGCGACGGCCACCACCGAGATCCTGATGACCGGTGAGAAAGGGGGCAACCAGGCGAAGTTGCTGGTCACCAGCGGACTCATCGGCGGGCTGTTCGACTTCTGCTTCTCCGCTTTCCGTCTCTGGAGCGAAGAGATCAGCACCCGCATCATCCCCGCCGGGGCGATGCTGGCCGACAAGTTCAAGATGGTGTTCAAGTTCAACGTCAGCGCCCTCATCTTCAGCTTCGGCTACCTGGTGGGACTCCGCTTCGCGGTGATCATCACCGTGGGGTCGCTCCTCTCCTGGCTGGTGCTGATCCCGCTGGTGAATGAGATCGGCGCGCTGGCCGCGGCCAGCGGGGGCCTCAACCCCTTCGCCGCCCTCTCGGCCGAGGAGATCTTCGCCACCTACGTGCGTCCGATCGGCATTGGCGCCATCGCCATGGCCGGCATCATCGGCATCATCAATTCCTCCGGTGTGATTGGCAGCGCTTTCAAGCTGGCTGTCAGCAAGAAAGGGGTAGCCGGTGCGGCAGAGGGTAGCGGCAAACGTACGCAGCGCGACCTGGCGATGTCGTTCGTGATGCTTTTCCTTTTCCTCACGCTGACCGCCATCTTCCTCTTCCTGCTCTTCGGCGTGGAGATCACCCTGCTGCAAGCCATCGTGGCACTGCTCACCGTGACCATCATCTCCTTCCTCTTCACCACCGTGGCAGCCAACGCCATCGCCATCGTCGGTTCCAACCCGGTATCGGGCATGACGCTGATGACGCTGATCCTCTCGTCGGTGATCCTCGTCGCCGTCGGCCTCGAGGGATGGCAGGGCATGGTGAGCGGGCTCATCATCGGCGGCATCGTCTGTACTGCCCTCTCCATGGCGGGCGGCTTCGTCACCGACCTGAAGATCGGCTACTGGATTGGCGCCACACCTGCCAAACAGGAGTCGTGGAAGTTCCTCGGCACGCTGGTGTCGGCAGCCACCGTGGGCGCAGTGATCTTCATCCTAAACGAGGCCTACGGCTTCGTCGCCACGCCCGAGCACCCCAACCCGATGGTTGCCCCCCAGGCCAACGCCATGGCCGCCATCATCGAACCGCTGATGTCCGGTAGCGGCGTCAGCTGGATACTCCTCAGCATCGGCGCCATCATCGCCATCCTGGTCAACTGGCTCGGCATCTCACCCCTCGCCTTCGCTCTCGGCATGTTCATCCCGCTGCCGCTCAACACCCCGCTGGTAGTGGGGGGACTGCTCAACCACTGGATCAACAAAAGCAGCAAGGACAAGCAGCTGACCAATGCCCGCCACCAGCGGGCCATCCTCATCTCCTCCGGCTTCATCGCGGGCGCAGCGCTCTTCGGCGTACTGGGAGCCCTGATCATCTTCCTCACAGGCAACGGCAACGTGCTCAACCTGCAGGTATGGGAAGACCCCAACGGCACCGGTGCACAAATCACGGCACTGTTCGCCTTCCTGGGCTTGCTTGCTTATTTTATCTGGGAGACCAAACGGGCAAAGAGAGATGATTAAGACGTTGCTACGTTATTACGTTGGTAAGTTCTTAATTTGATGATTGAAGATGACCGCTGACAACTTAAAAAGAAAAAAATGAAAAAAAATATTCTCCTTTTCGCCACCCTCCTGCTGGCACTGGCCTGCACAAACAAGAGCGGCACCGCGAACAATAACGAAGAGGGCGACCTCACGCAATATGTTAACCCCTTTATCGGCACCGCCTTCACGGGACACACCTTCCCCGGGGCCACCTACCCGCTGGGCATGATGCAACCGGGACCGGAGACGGGCAACTTCTCCTGGGCCTACTGCTCCGGTTACTTCTACGACGATGAGCGGATCAACGGCTTCTCGCAGAACCGGCTCAACGGCACAGGGTGCGTGGACCTGGGCGACCTGCTGATGCAGCCCTTCGCGGGGGAGAAACGCGACGACCTGAGCAGCCGCTTCGACAAGTCCACCGAAAAAGCCTCCCCCGGCTATTACGCCGTGGAACTGACTGAGAACGATGTGAAGGTGGAGATCACCGCCGCACCCCACGTGGCGTTCCACCGCTACACCTTTGCCAAAGATAAGCCGGCGAATGTGCTGGCCGATTTCCAGAGCGGGCTGGTATGGCAGAAAGAACGGCTCTACACCCATGTGCTCGACAATGAAGTCACCTTCGAGGGTGACCGCATCCTCACCGGCCACACCCGCCGTACCGAATGGGTGGAGCGCACCTACTACTTTGTGATCGAATTCGACAAGCCGATCCTCACCTCCGAGAAGCTCCAACCGCGGGACCCACGTGAGAAGGCGCCGAGATATATTCTCACCTTCGACATGGGCAACGACCCCACCCTCCACATGAAGATCGCCATGTCCACCACCGGCATCGAAGGAGCAAAAGCCAACCTGGCTGCCGAAGTGAGTGGGTGGGACTTCAACCGGGTACATCAACAGGCCAAAAACGAATGGAACAAATACCTCTCCCGCGTGCAGGTCGAGGGCAACAACGATGAGAAGACCAACTTCTACACCTCGCTCTATCATCTCTATATCCAGCCCAACAACATCGCCGATGTGGACGGCCACTATGTGGGTCCCAACCGGGAGATAACGCAATCCCCCACCGGGAAGTACTACTCCACCCTCTCGCAGTGGGACACCTTCCGTGCCGCCTTCCCCATGTACACCATCCTCTCTCCGGAGATCATCTCCGACCTGGTCAACTCGATGACCGACTACAGCGGTCAGCAGGGGCACCTCCCCATCTGGGCGCTGATGGGTCAGGAGACCTACACCATGATCGGGAACCACTCTGTCCCGATGATCGTCGATGCCTGTCTCAAAGGGTTCACCGGCTTCGATGCAGAGAAGGCCTACAACGAGATCAAAAAGTCGCTCACCCAAAGCAAACACCCCAAATCCAACTGGGATATTTATGATCAATACGGCTATTATCCCTACGACCTGATCAGGACTGAGTCGGTATCCCGCACGCTGGAGTGCGGTTTCGACGATTACTGTGCCGCCCTGATGGCACAGAAGCTGGAAAAAACGGAAGATTACGAGTTCTTCATGAAACGCGCCGGTTATTACAAGAACCTGTTCGACAAGGAGACCAACAGCATGCGCCCCAAAGATTCCAAGGGAGAATGGCTTACGCCGTTCGACCCCTACGAGCTGGCGCATGCCGACTCCAGCATCGGCGGTCACTACACAGAGGGTAACGCACTCCAGTACACCTGGCACGTGCTGCAGGATATCCCCGGGCTGATCGAACTGATGGGCGGCAAGAAGCAGACCGGCGAGGTGCTCGACTACCTCTTTAACACCACACAGGAGACCACCGGCGAGCTCTCCGATGTGACCGGCCTCATCGGTCAGTACGCCCACGGCAACGAGCCCAGTCACCACGTGGCTTACCTCTACGCTTACCTCGACCGGCCGGAAGAAACCCAGCGACTGGTACCTCAGATCACCACCGGGTTCTACAAAAACAAACCCGACGGGCTCATTGGCAACGACGACTGCGGTCAGATGTCTGCCTGGTACCTGTTCACCGCCATGGGATTCTATCCTGTCAACCCCGTCAGCGGCGAGCTGGTGTTCGGCGCACCGCAGTTGCCCAAGGTCACCATCGCGGTGAGCAAAGGAAAAACCTTCACCATGGAAGCGAGGAACCTCTCCGCAGAAAATATGTATGTCGATGCCATTACGTGGAACGGCCAGCCCTACGACCGAAACTTCATCACCTACGACCAGATCATGGGCGGCGGCAACCTCGTGTTTCATATGACCCATACTCCGAAACAACGATAAAGGGTAAGCTGGTGACTAAAACGGAGACAGAGGAAAATGTAACCCAGGCTCACAAGAACCTGGATGCTTATGTCCATAAGGATGACCCTACATGGGAATGAATATACAGTATGAGTTGTTGCGAATAACAATAACAATTAAATAGAACTAAGGAAATGGAAGGGTTGCTTCATTATAATCCTGTTTTACTTGCACTGGGGGCTACTATTTTTACTTGGTTTTTAACAGCATTGGGATCTTCAATGGTATTCTTTTTTAAGCGAATAAACCAAAAGATCCTGAATTCAATGTTGGGATTTGCCGCAGGAGTGATGATTGCTGCAAGTTTCTGGTCTTTGTTGCAGCCGGCAATTGAAATGTCCGCACAAAACGGCACCCTCCCTTGGGTTCCTGCAGTAATCGGATTTTTATCAGGAGGAATCTTTCTGCTTTTGGTTGATAAAATTTTACCTCACCTGCACATGGGATTATCAATAGATAACGCTGAAGGAATTAAAACTTCCTGGAAGAGAAGCATTTTGCTCGTACTCGCAATCACCCTCCACAATATTCCGGAAGGATTGGCTGTCGGGGTTGCTTTTGGAGCATTGGCCAATAATCCCGATACCGGGATGCTTGCAGGAGCAATCGTGCTTGCACTTGGAATTGGATTACAGAATTTCCCCGAAGGAGCAGCTGTTTCAATTCCACTTCGCAGGGAGGGGTTGTCCAGATTAAGAGCTTTTAATTATGGTCAACTATCCGGTATTGTAGAACCCATCGCAGGAGTAACAGGTGCTTATCTGGTATTGACCATTACGCCATTATTGCCCTACGCACTTTCATTTGCCGCAGGTGCAATGATTTTTGTCGTTGTAGAGGAGTTGATCCCTGAATCACAAACCGGAGACGAGACTGATTTTTCTACAATCGGAGCAATGCTTGGTTTTGCAGTGATGATGTTTTTAGATGTTGCATTGGGGTAGTGCCAAGGGTAAAACGAAGAATGCAGTAGTTCCGGTAAATTAAAGGGCAGTGTTTTCGGCAAAAAAACAGGCATAACCCAGCGATTTTTTATTGACTCAATAAAATAACTGCCTATATTTGCCGGTAATTCTTAAAATAATCAAACAATGAAACGATCCATTTTTATCCTTCTGTTCTTTATGGCCACATTGGGCACCATGCAGGCTCAAAAAAACAATTATATCCACGTTTCCGGTGATGCGGGCATCGTGGCAAATTCTGAACGCGACAAAAAGTTCGGTTTGGGTGGAACGCTGAGCTGGCTCACGCAGGATATCTTTATCGCAAAGAACCCCGGGAATTACATATCCCTGGGGGTAAAAGGTTTCAATAATCCTTACGGCGAAGGCAAGCTCATCGCCAGCATCATGAATGACAAAGATGATGCGTTTAATTACCTCATGGCGCTGGCAGGGTATCGCATTACGGGGCAGGGTATTTCAGACGGGTTCTTTGTGGAGCCGCGTATAGGCGCAGTGTTCGGGGCGAGCGGATATACGGGATTCGCATTTGCACCGTTGGCCGGTTATGCTTACCGGAATTTCGACTTCTCCGTCTATTGCGATATGGGTTTCGGTGGGGAAAACAGTGCGATGCTGAAGAAGAACTTTTTCACACCAGGCATCAGCATCGGCTACAATTTTGGCTTTTGATCACAAAGGGGTATTTATGTGTTGTAGACCATGTTTCGCCATTCAAAGCATTGTTGGGTGGAGGTGGAATTGATGAAAAATAAGAAGTATCGTAATTATTGAATAAGAAACATGAATAAAAAAGCATTGATCACCGGAATCACCGGACAGGACGGTTCCTATCTTGCAGAGTTCCTGCTGGAAAAGGGCTATGAGGTGCACGGACTGATGCGCCGCTCCAGTTCTTTTAACACCGGGCGCATTGAACATCTTTATCTGGATGAGTGGGTGCGCGATATGCACCAAAAGCGGCTGGTTAACCTGCACTACGCAGATATGACGGACTCCAGCTCGCTGATACGGGTCATCCAGACCATTCAGCCGGATGAGATCTATAACCTGGCGGCACAGAGCCACGTGAAGGTGAGCTTCGACGTACCGGAATATACGGCTGAGACGGATGCGGTGGGTACACTGCGACTGCTGGAGGCGGTGCGGATACTGGGTTTGGAGAAGCAAACGCGTATTTACCAGGCATCGACCTCGGAGCTGTTCGGTCTGGTGCAGGAGGTGCCGCAAAAGGAGACTACCCCTTTCTACCCGCGCAGCCCCTACGGCGTGGCGAAGCTCTACGGCTTCTGGATCACGAAGAACTACCGCGAGTCGTACCACATGTTCGCCGTGAACGGGATTCTCTTTAATCACGAGAGTGAACGACGGGGCGAGACGTTCGTCACCCGCAAGATCACCATTGCCGCAGCGCGGATTGCCCAAGGGATGCAGGACAAGCTTTACCTGGGGAACCTGGATGCAAAACGCGACTGGGGCTATGCTCCCGACTATGTGGAATGCATGTGGCTGATGCTGCAGCACCCGGTACCGGAGGATTTTGTGATCGCCACGGGTGAGATGCATTCTGTGCGGGAGTTTTGTACGCTGGCCTTCGCAGAGGCGGGCATCAATTTGCGCTGGGAAGGTGAAGGGGTGAACGAGAAGGGAATCGATGCGGCAACCGGAAAGGTGCTGGTGGAGGTAGATCCCAAATATTTCCGTCCTGCCGAGGTGGAACAGCTGCTGGGTGATCCCACAAAAGCACGCACCCTGCTGGGGTGGAACCCTACGAAAACATCTTTCGCGGAGCTGGTAAGGCGAATGGTGCGGCATGATTTGGAGAAGGTTGCAAAAATGTAATATTTTACTTCGACTGCACTTTTCCTTTGACCCGTTACCAGTTCACAAGCTATTTGA
Organism: Proteiniphilum sp.; assembly: GCA_018433945.1. GTDB lineage: Bacteria > Bacteroidota > Bacteroidia > Bacteroidales > Dysgonomonadaceae > Proteiniphilum. The sequence continues at coordinate 13,819 of JAHDQF010000018.1, forward strand.
TAAGAACTCGCTTTGCTTAAACAACTTATCAAATTACGCTTGTTCCACTGAACGGGTACCCCAAATAACAAACTGATGTCTCAGTAAAATAATACACTTAATGGATAAAAGTTCTAAAATTTACGTGGCCGGACACCGGGGACTGGTGGGGTCGGCAATTTGGAATAACCTGACGGCAAAAGGTTACACCAACCTGGTCGGCCGCACACACAAGGAGCTGGACCTGATGGATCATGCTGCCGTGGCTCGTTTCTTCGCGGAGGAGCAGGCGGAATATGTGTTCCTGGCGGCGGCCAGCGTGGGGGGCATTGTGGCGAACAACACCTACAGGGCCGACTTTATCTATCGTAACCTGCAGATACAGAACAACGTGATCGGCGAGAGCTGGCGCAGCGGCGTGAAAAAGTTGCTCTTCCTGGGCAGCACCTGCATCTACCCAAAGGAGGCGCCGCAGCCGATGCGGGAGGATTCGCTGCTGACCGGCCCCCTGGAATATACGAATGAGCCGTATGCCATTGCCAAGATCGCAGGACTGAAAATGTGCGAGAGCTTTAACCTGCAGTATGGCACCAACTTTATCGCGGTGATGCCGACAAACTTGTATGGCCCTAATGATAACTTCGACCTGGAACGGAGCCACGTGCTGCCGGCGATGATACGAAAGATGCACCTCGCCAAATGCCTGGCGGAGCAGGATTGGCCTTCCATCAAGTCGGATCTGAACAAGCGGCCCGTGGAAAATATCACCGGTGCCGACGCCCTTGATACGATCGTGGATATCCTCCGCAAATATGGCATCACGGAAAATCAGTTGTCGCTCTGGGGTACCGGTACGCCTTTGCGCGAGTTCCTCTGGAGCGAAGAGATGGCGGATGCATGCGTCTATATCATGGAGCGGGTGGATTTTGCCGATCTGAAAGGCCCCGGCACGGAAGTGCGAAACTGCCACATCAACATCGGCACGGGCGAGGAGATTAGCATCCGTGATCTGGCATATCTGATCCGGGAAACCGTTGGCTACAAAGGCACCATCTCTTTCGATGCTTCAAAACCGGACGGCACGATGCGCAAACTGACGGATGTGACCAAACTGCACAGCCTGGGCTGGCGCCATGCCATCGACATAAAAAAAGGCGTAGAAATGATGTACGCCTGGTATCTTCAATATAGCCAAGAAGATGATCTCCCCTTTTTCCTAAAAAAGTAAAAATAAATCCCATAGTTTTTGTGGGTAAATGAAAACAATCTATATTTGCAACATTGTTGCATTTGAAAGATTGTTTCACAATGACTGTAGATGAAATATTACACCAATACGATTTAAAGCATACCGGCTGCCGGAAGTTTATCCTGTCAGAATTGTTACAGAGCGAATCGGCGCTGTCGGAGGAGGAGATCAAGAAGCCGTTCCCCGACCTGTTCGATAGGGTGACTTTCTACCGGACGCTGAAGACACTGGAGGAGCGTGGCATCATTCACCGGATCGTGCTGAACGACAACTCGGTGAAGTATGCGCTCAACGGGCATCATCCCGATCAAAACCGGCTGCATGCGCATTTCCATTGCGGGAAGTGCGACGAGGTGCTGTGCCTGCAGGGGAAAACGCGGTTCGACGCCGAGCTGCCGGTAGATTTTGTGTCGCAAGAGGTGTTCGTGGTGATCGAGGGCCTTTGCGCCGATTGCCTTCATCAGTCCCAACCCGATTAATCATTTCCCGATGAAGATTTTGTTCATCCTGTTGTTGCTGACAGCAGGAGCAACCGCTTCAGTGCACCCTGCTGATTCTGCACAGGCTGCTGATACCCTTCATTACCTCTTGCCCGAAGTGACCGTGCAGGCGCAACGGGATAGGCCGTTCAACAGGATCAGCTCCCTCCCCGTGGTGGAGATCAGCAGGAGCTACCTGCTCAAAAACAATGCGACCAATTTTGTGCAGACGCTGGCTTCACTTCCCGGAATCGCGTCAATGGATATCGGGGCCGGCTTCTCGAAACCGGTGATACGGGGACTGGGATTCAACCGTGTGGCAGTGGTGGACAGAGGCATCGTGCAGCAGAATCAGCAATGGCGAGCCGCAAGAGCGGGAAACTTTTTTACCGTGTCCGGGCTACGGTGCAAAGTTATGCGGACTATCGTATTCCCACGGACACCATTGAATATCTGACATGGAGAATGCCGGTACACGGGCGCCGGATGAAGAATACGGCTGGCAGGGAGGTGGATCTGTCCCTTTCGGTCAATTATACCCATGAGAAGTTTGACGGCTGGCTGCATGTGTCCGATATTTCCGGGAAAAATGGATATTTCCCTGGTGCGCATGGCATGCCTTTACTCTCGAGGCTCAAGCCAGACGGGTCGATACGAAATGTGGAGATGCCCTATGCTGCTTCCAATCATTTTAAGCTGATATCGAACAGTGCATGGCAGCTTTCTGCCGCATCGCAACTCAATCTGGATCTGGGATTTCAACAGAACCACCGGGAGGAGTTGTCGCCATTTCACACGCACTACAGCAATCAGCAACCGCCTGTGGCAGACCCCGACCTGGAATTACGGTTCCGGCTGCAGACCTTTTCAGCGAATGTACGGCTGCTGAGGGATGAGGATCAACGGTGGTCGAAGACATACGGACTCTCCGCGGAGGCACAACACAACAGCGTTGGAGGCTACTCCTTTCTGCTACCCGGTTTTGAACGGTTTTCGGCGGGCGCCTACTGGTTGAACCGGTTGAAGGTGACAGAGAACTTCCTGCTCACGGGTGGAATACGGTATGATGCGGGAAGCATGAGGGTGAATGGGTATGATGATCCCGTACTTGCGGACCATCTTGTGATGCAGGGCTATTCTCAGGAGGAGGCCGCTTTCTACGCGCAGCGATCGGTCGACCTGCACAGCTCCTTCAGCGATTTTTCCGGTTCGCTCGGCTTTGCGTTTAGTCCCGGGGAGCATCATTCACTCAAGATGAATGTGGGGAAAAGTTTCCGCTATCCCGGTGCCAATGAGCTGGCATCAAACGGACTGCATCACGGTGCTTTCCGCCACGAACAGGGAAACAGTGGGCTGACGCCGGAGAAAGGGTATCAGCTGGATCTGGATTATCGATATACCGGACGGAAATTCCGGCTTACGCTGAATCCGTTCATAGGCTGGTTTTCCAATTATATTTACCTGGAGCCGTCGGGAAGCTGGTCCATTTTGCCCCATGCAGGACAGATATACCGATACAGGCAGGCGGAGGCCTTTATTGCTCGCGAGATCGTGATCGCGTACAACGCGGGAGAGCATGTGCATTGATTGGGCATCATTATCAGATAGCTGAGAGCTACTTGATCCCGTGCATCAGCTTGTTGAGTCTGGGTGAGAGGATCAGCACCAGGAGGCCGGTGGCGACGGCGATCAGGCCGAAGTTGGTATAGACATCGATATAACGGGTCAGGGATTCCGCATTCGCTGCACCATCCACAATCGCATCACTGCTGTTGGTGAGCTTTGCGAGCTGCCCTCCCAGGAAATTGGAGCCGGAGAAGGAGAGGAACCAGGCGCCCATTAGTGTGCCGGAGAGCTTTTCGGGTGCCAGCTTGGTCACCATGGAGAGGCCGATGGGGGAGATGAAGAGCTCGCCCACGGTGTGGAAGAAGTAGATGGCAATGATGATCCAGAGTGGCACCAGGTAGGCTTCGTTATGGTAGTAAAGGCCGAAGCGGGTGATGAGGTAACCGATGCCGAGCAGGATGATGCCATAGCCGAACTTGGCGGGGATGTTGGGGTTGAGGTTGCGCTCCGACAGCTTCACCCAGAGCATGGAGAAGAGCGATCCCATGACAATGATGAAGAAAGGGTTGAAGAACTGCGTTTGTCCGGCGGTCAGCTCGATGATGCCGAAGAGGTTGCGGTCCACATTGCGGTCGGCAAACAGGGTGAGCGATGAGCCGGCCTGTTCGAAGAGCGCCCAGAAGAGGATGTTGAAGAGGCAGAGGATGATGAAGATGATCATCCGGTCGCGCAGGATATCTCCTCCCTTCCTCCCTTCTCTCAGAAGTGTGTATCCCACGAAGAGGAAAGTGAGGATCAGCAGGATGCCCATCACGCCGTTGTAGATGATGAGGAGGTAGAGCAGCGGGATGATCAGGAAAGAGAGCAGCACGGTGAGCTGCAGCTGCGTGAGCGGCCCGAGCACCTTTGCGTGTAGCTTCTCCGGATGGGGAGGGCGTCCCTCCTCCTTGTAGTATTTCTGTCCCGCGGTGAAGATCAGCAGTCCCAGCAGCATGCCGATGCCGGCCAGTCCGAAGCCATATTTAAACCCAAAACGTTCGCCGACCCATACCACCACCAGCGTAGCCAGCAGTGCACCCACGTTGACGCCAATGTAGAAGATGGTGAAGCCGGAGTCGCGCCGTGGATCGTCGGCCGTATAGAGCTTGCCCACCAGGCTGGAGATGTTGGCTTTGAAGTAACCGTTTCCCACAATGATGGCCGCCATGCCGATGTAGAGCCAGGTCTGGCTGCCGCCCAGGATCATGAACTCACCGATGGCCATCAGCACCGCACCCAGCATCACCGCGATGCGGTAGCCCAGAATATTGTCCGCCAGTCTCCCGCCCAGCACGGGGGCCATGTAGACCAACGCGGTGTAGGCGCCGTAGATGGCGAACGCCTGATCGTCGCCCTGCAGCAGCGACTTGGTGAGGTAGAGCACCAGCAGTCCCCGCATGCCGAAGTAACAGAACCGTTCCCACATCTCGGTTAAAAACAGAAGGGAGAGTCCCCTCGGGTGTCCGAACAGATCGGGATATCGTGATGGGACGGTTGTCGCTTCTTTCATGCTTTTTTCTTCTTCATTTTTTCTTTCCCGTACCCATAGCCATAGCCATAGGCATGATGGAACTCATCCACGTCGTTCACCACCAGCACCATGTTCTTGAGCCGGTTCTGCTCCATCATCTCGTTGGCGAAGCGCAGGTTTCCCTTGCTCGAGTAGTTGGCGCGGCACACATATGTCGAAATTAAGAAATAACGACCGCATGTTGGTTTTCTTCATTATCTGTGTCAGCAATACACTCTTCCCACAACGTCGGATACCCGATACTATCGTGGCAAAGTTAGGCACAACGTCCATCCGCGATAAAGCTTTGCGTTCCATTCCGATGCCACGATGCGAAATCTGTTCTCGCTGGTTATCAATAACCAACTGAATTGTTTTCTGTTGTATCACATTGAACAAGTTTGGTCGTAAAAATACAAAATTGTTCGTTACTAACCTACAAAAATACATCTCAATCTCACTTATTAAGAAATTTTTCACACAAACCGGTATCATGTTATTCGATAAGAGTTCAGTATAATGACCCTCTAAGATCAATCCCTTATCGAAAAGTGTTTTGGCCTACAACCTGGTTTTTAACCGGTATCGAACCGATTTAAAAACAAATGGTATCATTTAAAAGCGGCTCTGAAACAAAAAATAATCACGAATATGCCCCACCCCATCACCGGATAAAGCAGGATGATCAGTGCCCGTTTAATTTTGGCTTTACTCACCACGCTGTAGAGCAGGCTCAGATTGCCCTTGTTCCCCGGTCCGTGAATCATACAAGGACGCAGAATATATATTTCGTCTTGGCTCTTGGTTCCTGGCTCTGATTATATACTCCTCCGCCCGGATCTTCGATTCTCCATAGGGGCCCACCGGCGCCGGCACCACATCCTCCGTCAGCAGATCGCCTGGCACACTGTCCGCTGCCGCTTTCACCGAGCTGAAGAAAACGAAAGTCCGCGCTTCCAATTGCAGGAAATAGTCAAATATCTTTTGCGTAAGGCCGGTATTAATTAACATCAAAGTAAACATGCGCTTCACGCCGGTTCTTTGTGTCGTGTGTTTTTCCGGCCAGGTGTACGATGGCATCTACCGGGGACACTTTACCCAGTTCATCCCTGCCGAATATACGTTCCACCCCCTCCTTATCCGGCTGATGGATATCAAGTCCGAAAATTTTATGGTTTTTGTACCAAATTATTGGTAAGATTGGTACCAACAAACCCGTTGATACCGGTGATTTTTGTAAAAATGGTTTCAGAGAATACTCTCTATATTTTAATAGTTGTCATTGTAGATTTTATTTTGACTTGCCATATTTATTTTCTCAGTTTGTTGTAATACCTCTTACGTTGTTTGAACATCTTCTCAAAGTAATCGATTTTGGAATCCCGATAATCGAATATCACAGGAGGCTTTCCGGATCGTTGTATCCTGCCGATATATTGAACCAACTTCCCTTCAAAAGCAAAAGGATACACAATAAACAGACATTCCAGTTCACTGATATCTATTCCTTCTCCAAAGTATTGTCCGGTGGATATAATGATCTGAAAATGACCTTGTGCAATTTGTTCCAGCTTGCTTTTTCGACTTCTCTCCGAGTCATCACCCGAAATGGCAATCGTTTCATACTTCTCTTTCAAATACAAATTCAGTACGTTTACATGAGCTTTTCTCTCGGTAAGAATCAATATCGATTTAAATCGGGAAATGTTCTCATCAATATCTTTCAATATCAGGTTATTCCGATTCGTATCAAAAATCAATATCTGCGAAACCGTTTCATAATTATCAATCTTGTAATCGTAAGGGACGAATAAATCAGTTTCACGAATGTTTATCTCAGCTTTTGCATTTTCTGACTCCATCAGTTCTTTCTGGGTCATTTCATAGATGATGTTGCCAATATACACATAGATAAGCTTTTCATCGTTATTCTTTCGCTTCGGAGTCGCAGTCAGGCCATAGAGATAAAAACAATTCAGTTGCGTAATAACTTCCCGAAACGATTTTGCCGGAATATGGTGACATTCATCTACGATCACCAAGCCAAATTTATTCCTCAGATCTGAATGATTCCCTCTTGCCAACGACTGGATCATGGCCACCGTGATCTCTTTCCCTATCATATCTTTCTGATTACCAATCTGCCCTATATGTCTCCTGGGAATGGATAAAAAATTTTCTATCCTGTCAATCCATTGATCGAATAGTTGTTTTCGATGAACCAGGATGAGAGCCGGTTGTTTCTTTTGAGCAATCAATGCCAGGCCAATGATCGTCTTCCCCGAGCCGGGAGGCGATACGATTACTCCAAAATCTTTTACCTGAGTTTGTTCTAAAACATCCTTTTGATGGGGCAATAATTCTATTTTGGAATTGACATCTATTTCATCGTGTTTACATCGTTCATCAACGACTTTTATTGGAATATTCTCAGTATGACAGAAATGAATCAATGAAGAAGCAAAGCCCCGGGGAATAATAATACCCTCAGGAGTTTCTTCGATCAGTTTAAAATACTTTTCAACATTGTAAACGGCTTTTCCCAAACGCTTTTTTATGAGATAATCTGAATTCAGGAAGTTCAGATTATCTCGCAAGAACTCAATCAGCTTTTCATTGAGTTGTACTCTTTTAAGGTATATCTCACTGTTGATGAGTATCTCCAATTCAAATTTCGAATCCGGTAAATATCTTGACGAGAATACCTCTTTTGCATTGCCTGATAATTGAAGGTGCAGCGCTTCAATTTTTTGTTTTGGAATCTTCCTGACAGACTGTAAAAAGTCCCATTGATTGGCAACCGGCTCAAATGTCTCCGGATTCAGGAAACAAGAATTTCCATTCTTCAACGAAGCACCCTGCAGGGGTAATGCAATTAAATTACCAATTCCTTTCCCTGCATGGGTATCTTGGTTTGGAAAAAGCCGGTCAAAGCTGGGTTCTTTCTCAAATCTGGAGACTATCCCGGCTTGCAACAGCAATTCAAATACAATTTTTCGACTCATAAAGGCCGGCACATTCTCCTCAAAGAATAGCCACAAATGGCCGCCATTTCCAGAGCGAGAACGCTCTATCACAGCAGGGAGCCCAATCTCCTGACAAACATGATATAAATTCAGGATTGACTCTCTCCAGTTTGCCTCTATCCTCCCCTGCCATTCTTTTCCCAACGAATGGCGTAGACATCCTCACGTCCCCGAAACAGGGATTTGAAAAGATCTATGTTCGCCTGTGATATCATTACAGTCTTACCCAGTTTAATTCACAGTGTTTTTAAATTTTTATCCATATCACCTGTGATAAAGTCCAAATAATTAGTCCTATTTACACAAGCAAATTTATGATTGGGATAAGCTTCTGCAAATAAATCAGGTTTTTTCACCTTTTTCTTATCATCCCATTTAAACTCAAAAGCGTAAAGCATACCATTCCGTTCCTCAATATAGTCAATCTCTTTCTGAGAGTGAGTACGCCAGAAATACTGATTCGAGTAAGTTTCAGAATATTCCAAATGTTTTTTTCGTTCCGAAATCATATAATTCTCAAACAAAGCCCCCTTATCCGTTCTTAAATTCAGCGATCTGAAGTTTTGTATCAGTGCGTTACGAACACCATTATCATAAAAGTAAACCTTACGGCTCTTTTTAAGTTCATTACGTAAATTTCTGCTCAGCGATGGAAGCCTGAATATGATAAAAACCTTTTCTAACAGATTAATATATCGTTCTACTGTTTCACTTTTCAAGCCAATTGTATTACCCAACTCATTGTAAGAAACTTCGTTTCCCAACTGCAGAGAAAGTGCTATCAGCAACTTAGTGAGAGCATCGGGTTGCCGTATATCACCATACATTAAAATATCTTTAAATAAGTAGCTGTTAGTCAGTTCAAACAAAATTCTGTGAGCATCAGACGGATTTTTTATCACATCCGGATACATACCATAAATCAATCGATGCTCGAGCAAACGTTTCTCCTCAATTTTAGAAGTATAGTTTACCATTTCGCCGGTTGAAAAAGGATAAAGCTTGAATTCAAATTTTCGTCCCGTCAATGGTTCATTCAATCTATTCCTTAAATCAAAAGCCGAAGAGCCTGTAGCAATTACCTGAACACCAGAAATATTATCCACAATCAATTTAAGTGTTATCCCAATATTTTCCACTCTTTGGGCTTCGTCAATTAATAAAAGTTTTTTATTACCCACCAAAGCCTTTAACTCAGTTGAAGTAACATTTTGTAACAATTGCAATGTATCCGGTTCATCACAATTTAAAAAAAGAAAGTCATCTCTACTATAATCATCTATGATTTGTTTCAGGAATGTTGATTTCCCAACCTGCCTTGAACCTACCAGAATAATTACTTTACCTTTAAATAATTTTTCTTTGACTGGATTAAATATTAATCTTGGAACCATATAAAACTTATTTTATATATGCCAAAAGTACAATTTTTCCTTATATAACGGAAATATTCCCATAAAATTTTCCGTTATAATGGAATGAATTACTGAATACCTGGATATTCAGGAGCATGCTGACTCCCCATTCCGGCACATACTGACCCCATGAAAAACCAGGTTTAACCGGAATGTTTTAACTGACATTCCGGCGGTTATTGACCCCTCTAAAAGAAAACAATATAAATTTTGCGAGCGGCGGCATTTTTTTACTTGCTTAGATCGTGACCCAATTTTTGGAAGATATTAGACTACTGCAATTCTACTTTTTCGATAAATTCTTTTCCTGCAGAATACGGAATATATTTCTTGTGCTGCAACCTCCCGATAATAATGGCAGGATGGGTGTTAAAGCGTCCATTTAACAGCAAACGCATTCGCTTCCTGCTCCTTCTCATCTATTTTATCAGGATATTCTATATTTTCCAGAAACACATCCTTCTTTCCGTGTAAAAGGATATGCCCCGCTTCATGAAAAAAGGTAAACCAAAAGGTATCATTGCGTTTATATCTTCCCGTTAATTGAATAAATGGAGTGTCATCCAACCATCGCGTAGCTCCACTAATAGGCGCTTTGGGCAAACACGGTGTATATACCGCCTTCACTCCCGCTTTCAGGCACAATGATTGGAGTTTTTCCTGAAAATCCACAGGGTGCTTCGCCATTAACGATTTAATTTCAGGAAACATTTCTTTAAATTTTTTCTCCGAATAAGGGTTTTCCACTGTTAGTTCCTGGGCCTGCAGTTCCCCTTTGCGCAACCACGCGGAAATCGCGTACGGTTCGTTCGTGTGCGCCAATGAAATCCTGAAAGCAACTTTCAGGTTCCGATAGAAATAAAACTTATGCCATGCCTCCGGATTACTCATGCCGAAAAAGGATAATAAGTCTTCCGTTTTTTCCTTCATACTTCCGGAAGACTTTATCCATCCTTTTTTTATCATTTCGGCTAACGGAAATTTTCTTGCCCAATCTATAGACTCGTCAATTATTTCACGTTGGCGTTCCCGCGCACGATATTCATCAAAACTACGTTGTTTGTTCATCCAAAAATGAGCAGGAATTTTGGTCACACTTTCAAATTGCACTGCCATATCTGGAGTAATCGAACTTTCCCCTTTCAAAACAGCATTGATTGTTTTTTCCGGCTTGTCCGTACGCACAGCAAACTCTTTTGGTCCCATTTTCATCTCAGCGAGTTTCTCGGCAAGTGTCTCGCCCGGATGAAATACCACTTGTGGAATATACCGGTTCTCTTTTTTTGCCATAATATAATGATTTACTCGTTGTGATAATCAATTATTTCAACTATTTCCACTCCTTTTATCTCTACCCATAAATAATTACCGACTTGATTAGCAGGAATTGGATTTTCGTGCGGCTCAAATATTAATCGGTAAGGATGATCCAAATCGCAAGCCCATTGCCCTTTTCTGTCTCCTATAAGCTCATGATAGTGTCCCGGAAGATACCGTACGTCTTCTAAAGTCTCCGCATCTCTCAGATCATTCAGCCGTAAGTTTAAAAGTTTCGTCCGTATAGCACCCAATTCTCTTTGGCATCTTCTATAATCATTTGCCAGTTTTTCAAGTTTCTTCGTGCGGAATGTCAAATCCATTACAAAGGTAATTATTTTTTGGGAAACAGAAAGTGTTATTTAAAATATTTAGTGTATTTAACATCAAATCCATTTATTGGCTGTGTCTTTTCCTTACATGAACGTATCATTTACGCAACAAATATATACAATTTTCGTAAATATCTTTCATGAAGTAAATTACATTACGTACTTTACCACTATGCGACCAATATCACTCAATTCAATGCATGCAAAATTTTCGTTTAAATCATTAGTCATATGTTTGGCTTCTATATATCTATTTTTAATTAAATCGTTCATTGAATGAGATACTTTATTACTTAAACTTTTATCAGCAATATTTTTTATTTTAGAATACAAACTAACAAATTGTGGTAGCCAATCTGATGTGATAATCCCATTATTTGAAGAAAAAGATTGCATACGCCAAGAAGGCCAATTTTTATAATCTGACAAAATTGTTAATGCCTGTGGTGTCAGCATTTCTATTTGATTCAATGCATATTTATGATCCTCAAACATTGAATTAAAGTCTGTGGAAACTATATATTGCAGTGATTTTACCAAATGCTCAATTTGTTCTATATCGGGAGTGGAATTGTCAAGAATTCTCAATATCTTATTAAAAAGAGTGTTTCCTACCGGATTGGTAAGTAAGTTTTTAAGTTGATTTAATCCATATTCTACATGATCTTGTCTATCTAAATATTTTGACAGTAGAAATTCTTTTTTCGCTTCTTTTATATCTTTATCAATTTCCTCATTCCAATTTAATACTGTATTGACAATATCCCCAAGCTTAAAAAGCCCAAGAACTTTATCTCTTATAGTTTTTATTGTTTTAGAAGTGACAATAGCATCCTCTTCCTCTTCATTCAGTTTAATATTTTCAAGCCTTTGTTCTAAACTTATCTTTTGAGTATGAAAATAGAACTCAGGTTTTGTAACAATCATTTCATCCATTTCTCAACACCTTATCATACAATTCAATATATTCCCGATAGCGATCTTCTTTTCTGTAAAGCCGATGTGCACGCTCCACGCAGGCTTCGGTGTAATATTGTTTGCCTTTCTCTTTTATCTGATTGATTGCCTCCACCAGCTTGTTTATGTTTCCTTGTTCCACTACAATGCCCGTTAAATCATCAATGGCTTCAGGACTGCCACCGGTTTTGTAAGTAATCACCGGCGTTCCGCAAGCCAATGACTCCAGATTTGTCGTTGGGAAATTATCTTCGTAAGTAGGATTCACATACACATCACTCGCTGCATATATCTCTGCCAGCTCTTCCACACTCTCCGTTCTTTCAACTCCCAGAATGCTATCAGGAAGTTGCTCAATCTGTTTTTTTGTAAGTCCAACCAAAACTAGTTGAAAATCGTTATCCAGCAGTTTGCTCAATGCCATAAAATCCTTTAATCCTTTTCGCGGGCTCCAAACACTTGCTACTCCGAGTAAGATAAACTTATTCTCAAAACAATGTTTTTTTTCGAAAAGCCACACCTGCCGATGGTCTAAAAACTTCAGTATTGATACCGTTCTGAATGACCTTCAAAGGATAATTTTGCAAGAATGATTCTTCCAATATACCGGACAAGCAATTAGAAACAGGCACCAATGTTATTTTTAAAAACCAGAAAGATCAGGCTTGTCAAATCACTTCAAAATGCCTTTTAACCCTAACATATTTTTTTGACTGATTTACTTTCGTTTTTTTCTCTGCCTTTTTGTTTTCTTCATCAAGGAAAATTACGACAGAGCCTTCCGGAATTTTATCGATAACATCAGGACGCTCAATGATTTGTTCAACAAAATCAAAAGCTACTGCCATATCCCGTTGAATTTGTTCCTTATTTGTCATTTTTTAATTTTTTTAATGTATTGTTCTTTATACCACTCCCACTTATCTTCCAAATCTTGTCTTGCAAATGTAAATGCATATTTTAAATCCGGCGTCTCTATCACTTTCTTTTCTTTGTCTCCATTTGGGTGCAATAAATCTCTGTGAAAAAATCCATGCGCACAATCATATCATACAATTGCAATCCATTTTCCATTAATCATTGCCTCGTACTGGATAACTAAATCAAGGATTTCTCCTTTATCTTTCTCAAAACGAACTCTGATTCTGTCTCTTAACTGGTATCCCAAGAATATGAAAAACTCTTTATCGTTCATTGTATCCTGTTTGTGGTAAAGATATGAATTAATAATGAATCAAACGAATTTCATTTCTCTCACTGATTGGTTTTTAACAGGAAGGTCATCGCAAAGAAAAATTATGACTGATTGTTTACCGATGCCAAGCATCCGGCAATGTGGGATGAGCTGTTGTATGTGACGGTGATGATTGATATTTTCATCTTTTAACTTTTTTACTGCTATCTGAGATTTTTGTTTGCCATAGGGAAAAAACCGATCGTGAAACTCAATCAAAATCTGAACTATTTTAATATCAGAATTAACAATGCTTTCAATTATTTCATATTCCAACCCTTCAATGTCCATTTTAAGCACATCAATTTTTTTATGACCCAAGAACTGCATAATATCAGCTAATGACTTCATTTTTACCACAATCGATTCCGCGCGTTGTTTCCCTTTCCATACATCTTTTCTCTGAAAGTCAGGGTTCAGGATCAACTCCTTGCGATTTTCGCACAAACGTTTCAGGTGTAGAACACTATACTGAACCTTTTCAACACGTACCTCCGCGTTCGGGTAAATGCTCAAAGAATCGTCATCACCGTTAATCTCCAATCCCGATTCGTTTTCCAGTAACTCTTCATCAGACATTGTCTGGCTTTCAACTTCAGCTCTGTCCCTCACCTCATTCATTTTGTCATCTATAAACGCGTATCACAAAGATAATCATTTTATGTACCCTTTTCTCCGGCAAAGGTAACACGCAACTATTATTTTAACCAATATTTGTGAGTCAATTTTTCAGGGAGATACAATTGTTACCGAAAACACTGCACTTTAATTTACCGAAATTACTGCATTCTCAGTTACCGTTAGAACCTTTACCTAATTCTACCATTTTACCATAGGCCGGACTATTTTTCACCTCGCTTATATGTACGTTTGACAAGAAATACTTCTTCAGTATTCCAATTTTCTATTTTGGAAGTTCCAGCGATTACCCGAATGTCGCCTTTTGAGTTGGGTGATGCAATAACAACCACCGGTCGCGGTTTGTGTTGAAAAGAATCGGCGAAAGAAACATCATAGATGTTGATTCCTCCTACTTTAACTGAATTTACAGGTATTTGCTCCATAGTTCGTCTTCGTCTTTGTCTTCTTCGATGATTAAATTATTACTTGCGGCGTAGAATTCCTCTTCTTCCGAAAGCTGATTGTATTTTTTTGAAGGTTTTGTTGCCAGAATAATGATTTCAACCTCCTCTGCGAAATCTTCAGGAATGTTGAACAGATGAAACTGTTCTTTGGATAATTGTCTTCTTATTGCTTTCATTTTTTTTACGAATTACACGTTAATAGGAATTACACGAAAGAGTGTCACAAAGTTACTCTAAGGCTTTCTTTGAGTAACTTCGGGAATACTTACCTCACACCTTTTTAGCGTTCATCAGCGGGAATTTAAGCATGTAAAGGCCCATCAACACCAGCAGGATAATCACGAATATGCCCCACCCCATTACCGGATAAAGCACGATGATCAGTGCCGAGCAAAGCAGCTGCACCGCGAAGTAGATCAGCGACACCAGCCGGTGCGGCATCCTCTTCTCGTTCGCCAGAATCTGATAAAAATGAAGTCGATGCGCCTCCATGATGTTTTGTTTCAGCCGGATGCGATGCAGGATGGTCATCACCGCATCCACGCCATACACCATCAGGAAGCCCAGCCATATCAGGTTCTCCGTTTTGAGGATCAGCAACAGCAGCAGTGTCACAATCCAGAAGGCGATGGCCACGCTACCCACGTCACCGGCAAAGCACCGGGCTCTTTTCCGGAAGTTGAAGAAGAGGAACACGACGGATGCAATCATCGGGTACCAGATCAGGTCCGGATGTACAAAGTTGCCGTACGACAGGTTCACATACTGGAGCGAAGCCAGCACCGCGATGCTGTACAATCCCGTGATCCCGTTGATGCCATCCATAAAGTTATAGGCATTTACAATCCCGATAAACACGATGTAACCGATCACGATAGCCCACCAAGGATACATCCCGAAGACACCTGCCAGGTAAAAAGCGCAGCTCATTGCCAGCAGATGGAAAAGCAGGCGCACCTGCTGACCCAATCCCACCACATCATCCACGAAACTCACCCCCGCAATCAGCGTGATGCCGACAAAGAACCAGAGCGACGAGGATGAGAAATGGAACAGCAGGAACAGCAGCGCCGCTACCCACCAGATGATCCCCCCACCCCTAATGGTGATGTAATTGTGTGAACTCCGCTCGTTCGGCTTATCGATAATGTTAAACCGATCCGCTATCCGGAAATAAAAAAGTTCTGCCGCAAGCAGCAAAACCATAACAATCAAATATGTTGTAACTGTACCCATTCTACCCTGTTATCTGAAACTATCCAGCGTTTTTCGCATTCCCTCTTTGGCCGATACCGGCATTTTGTCGATACCCAGTGCCTGTTTTATTTTCCCGTTGCTCACCACGTAGTTCTCCGTCAGTTTGCGCAGCCGCTCCTTGTTCAGCGGCAGGTGCAACGTCCCTCCTACCGAAGCCGCAGCGCTCATCATTCCTTTTGGCAGTTTCCAGATATGCGACTTCTTTCCGACCGATTCGCTGATCAGCCCGATCAGTTCGTTGGTCGATAACGGTTCATCGTCACCCACATGATAGATACCACTCTCAATATTCCCCTTCACGATCAGCTGCTCCACCACGTAAGAGATATTGTCGATGGAACAGAACGAGCGCCGGTTTTCATACGCACCCAGTGGCCAGGGAATTCCTTTCTTCACCACACTGTACAGCAGGTTCAGATTCCCCTTGTTCCCCGGTCCGTGAATCATACAAGGACGCAAAATATATATATTTTTTGTCTTGGCTCTTGGCTCTTGATTCTTTGCTCTTGTTATATACTCCTCCGCCCGTATCTTCGATTCCCCATAGGGGCCTACCGGTGCAGGCACCACCTCCTCCGTCAGGACATCACCCGGCACGCTGTCCGCAGCCGCCTTCACCGAACTGAAGAAGATAAATGTCCGCGCATCCGATTGCAGGAAATAATCGAATATCTTTTGCGTAAGGCCCGTGTTCACATCAAAATAAACCTGTGACAGGCTTTGGTTCTTTGTATCGTGCGCCTTTCCTGCAAGATGTACAATCGCATCCACCGGAGGAACTTTACCCAATTCGTCCCAGCCAAAAGTGTGTTCCACACCCTCCTTATCCGGCTGACGGATATCAAGTCCGAAAATTTTATGATTTTTGTACCAATTGTTGGTGAAATTGGTACCGACAAACCCGTTGATACCGGTGATAAGAATCTTCATTTTATTGTAATTTACGACCTCGAAACCTGGAAACCTTTGTACGAGAGCTTCATCTCCACGAAACGGGCTTTGTCGTTCGGCCGGTTTTCATTGAGTATTTTTCTGATGCGCACTGCCGCATCCGGATCCTTGGCCACCATGTACAGGTATCCTCCGCCGCCGGCACCGGGCAATTTGTATCCCAATGTATAATCTTTGATCAGATCGATGATGCGCTCCACTTCCGGCGGATTTGTGCCACTGTCGATCATTTTATTCTGTTGCCATGTTTTCAGGATTAGCTTTCCATATCGATCAAAATCGCCCCGCTGTATACATTCCGCCATATCCACGGCATGCGTTTTCATCTCATGCAGGATGGAAAGATGCCGGCCCGAGTTCAGGAACATCGACCGGACAATCTCTCCCAGGATATTTTTTGCCACGCGGGTGATTCCCGTGTAATACAACAGATGACAGGCAGCATATGCCGGGTCGGTGAAGAGCGATTCCGGCAGCCAGCTGATCTGTGGTTTTTGCACAAGACCGCGTTCCGACTCCAGCAGCTTCACCCCATGCAGGATACCGCCATACTGGTCCTGCCAACCGCCGCCGCTGGTCAACAGCTGCTCCAGTACCAGCGTGTGGGTACCAATCTCCTGCTTGCTCCACTGCAAACCACAGAAGTCGTTCAATGCACCCAGCACCGTCGCAGCCAGTATCGAGCTGGTACCCAGTCCCGATCCGGCAGGAATGGCTGCCAGCAGCGTGATTTCAATCCCAGCACCAAACGCCTTCAACTGTTCGCCGAGCGTATCAAACTGATCGCCGGAAAACTCCGGGAGAAAGCCGCAGAGTGCCAGTGCTGCCCTGGGGATGGAGAAAGGCGATCCCAGCTTCCGGTAATCACGGAGCTCATCATAGGTCTCCACCACCTCCGTTGCCCCCATATCAATAGAGCGCAACACAAATCTGAATTCCTTGCAAGGTTTCACATACACCTGCAAGGGAGGCTGTCCATTCAGCTCGATGGCCATGTTCACCACACTCCCGCCGGCATAGAGCGAGAAGGGCGGTGTGTCGGTCCACCCTCCTGCCAGATCAATGCGTACGGGACTTCTTCCCCACACAATCTGATCAGGGAGCGCTGCAAGTCCTGGCGTTCGTTTCCTGTCAGCCACCGCTTCAATCAAACCGTTCCGCAACAATGAGAATGCCTCAGCCTCTTCTGTTTCCGATTTCACCTTGTAACCCTGCAATGAAAATATGCGGGAACGAAGCATCCGGTTATGAATCCGCTGCATCCTGTCAGCCTCTTCGGGCAGCGCCAATGGTACCGGCAACTGCAGGCGGAAATAATCTGCCGCCACATCACTTAAGTCCAGCTGATAAAAAACACTCTTCCCGTAGTTTCGCTCCAGCATCGGGTAGTTCTTTTGCCGAAACGCCGCCCGTTGGGCATATAACCGCGATAAAGATGCCCGGTCCATCAACTCATTTGCAGAGAATCGTTTTGACCGAAGCCAGATCTCTTTACCTTCGGCAGATAACGATTCCCCGCCAATCATCCACAGCAGTACCGTCTCCAGGTCATCCATCGAATCCGGACAGGGGAAAAGAGGAGCTTGCTGCAGATCGATAGCCTCTCCCCCCAATTCTGTGAAGTCCAACCCCCGCTCTTCCAGCCATTGTCGCACCGGCCTTCCCATCAAAAGCGTTTTCGGAGCGCCGATTACTCCTTTAAACATGTCATCGATTCCGTACGGGCGCACCACATAACCCTTTTCATCCACCGGAACCATATCAATGCAGACCCCCTCCGGCAGGTCTATATGCCAGTCGTTCTCCGGCACACCCGTCACCACGTGATCTGCCGAAAGGCGCCATCCTTTCCCGATATGAGCGTTCTCTATCCAGATATTGCGATGCTCCTCCGTGAATAGCGGTTCGATCACCGCATTCTGTGTGAAGATGGCAGGGTTGGGTTTAATTTTGCGGTGCATGATCAGTCGCTGGTCATACACCTTGTTCTGCAATGCCAGCGTAGAGGATATCATCTCGCGACTGGTTCCGTAATGATAGAACTCCCCTCCGTTGAGAGGCAAGATTTTCACCGTCAGTCCGTTTACGGCAACATCTGTTTTTGAAGGTCGATTGCCCAATGCCAGTCCAAAATCACTGTAGAGGTCATAAAACCGCATCGCTTGCTCACCCGCATAGGAACGCTCCCGCAACAACTGTACCGCCTTGTCGCTCAGCAGCCAGAGTCCGATGTCTATCAGGAAGAAGTGTGAGTGCGACAGATTTTCCAGTTCCCCCAGCGAGGGTTTCTGGAGCATGCAATCCACCTCTCCCGGTGCATCTCTTCGGGCGGCAAACACACCGTGGCGCGTAGCCAGCGATGCGTCCACCCACAGTCCGTAACAGACCACATCCGCTTCCGGTATCTCCTGCAACGGCCTGTCGGTGTGTATATAAACATCGCCGCTCACCACCAGTGTGCGCAGAGAAGCAGGCGACTGCTGCATGATCTTCTCGTAGAGCGGCAGCTGTAGATTCAGCAGATCCTGCGATAACCGCTGCCCCCTGGCCCAGCGAAACACCGGCACCGGGAGACTGATCTTACCCATCACCGCGTAGGCAGGAAGGCGACGGCTCTGCCCTCCCGCATGAATCAGAATCCGCTTCTCAGCCGACAGCCAATCCATAAAATCCACTCCCGGATGCTCATCCCGGTAACACTCCTCCAGCAGCCAGGTCGTACCGCTGCCCGATCCCAGTCGTTTCTCCCGCGGATCCGAAGTACAAAACCAATCTTCCCGGTTATGTTCATGCAGCCGGTGATAATCGGATACCGCGTTGGGAGGAAGAGAAAGCAATCGTCGCATCACAAAGTTACACTGTTAACCTTACATGTTACCCTCATCATCAATATCCGCTTTCAGTTTCAGCTTGCGCACGAAACGCATATCATGCATCCAGGTTACCCAGGTAAAGCTTGTCCTGCATCCCCTGTGCAATCCGCGCTGCCGCAATGGTGATCTTCCGCGTCACAAAAGTCTCACCCCGTCGCTCACTCTCATGGTTAAAGAGGATACCGTTCACCGCATACATCCCATAGGATTCACGGTAGTTCTTCGTGATCCAGAAACCGTAGAGTTTTGCCACCCCATTAGGCCTTCTCGGGTAGAAAGTCGTTGTCTCCTTCTGCGGCACCTCCTGCACCAGTCCGAAGAGCTCGGAGGTCGATGCCTGATAGATGCGCGTTTTCTTCTCCAGTCCAAGGATACGCACCGCTTCCAACAGGCGTAGCGTACCCACTGCATCCGTCTCAGCCGTATATTCCGGTACATCGAAGCTCACCTTCACATGGCTTTGTGCAGCCAGGTTGTATATTTCATCCGGCTGAATCGTCTGAATCACCCGTATCAGTGAGCTTGAGTCAGTCATATCCGCGTAGTGCAGGTTAATGAGACGTTTGTGGTGCATATCGCGCACCCATTCATCCAGGTAGAGATGTTCAATCCGTCCCGTATTAAACGAAGAAGACCGCCGCAACAGTCCGTGTACTTCATAACCTTTTTCCAGCAGAAATTCCGCCAGATAGGAACCATCCTGCCCGGTGATGCCGGAGATCAATGCGATTTTTGTCATATAAATTATTTTCAATTTGTCTTATCTAAAGATCTGCTGCTAACGGTAACTGAGAATGCAGAATGGATATTCCGGAGCATACTGACCCCCCATTCCGGGCATACTGACCCCCTGGAAAACCAGGTTTAACAGGTATGTTTTAACTGACATTCCGGCGATTATTGACCCCTCTAATAGAAAACAATATCACTTTTGCGAGTGACGCTATTTTTATAGCAACACCGTTTTTTATTTGCTCAGATCGTGACTCAAATTTTGTGGGACATCACTGGTTACTTCCGAAAGTGAAACTTTTAATTTTTGATTTTGTTTTATAAACCGAAATTTAAGGCAATAAACAAGACACAATATGAAACAAGAGATAACCATAATCCACCAACCAATGAACGGATACAATTCAATGATTAAAAATGAAACAAAAACTTGAGTGATTGCATACATTATTGATATCAATCTCTGATCAATCCCCTGTTCGTTAGCCAAAATCTGAAAGAAATGAAGCCTGTGAGCTGTTGTAATGTTTTGTTTTAATCGTACTCTGTGCAAGACGGTCAACACAGAATCAACACCATATACCATCAGCAAACCTATCCACACCAGATTTTTTGTTTCTATCATCAACAAAATCAACAAAGTAACAACCCAAAAACCGGCAGCAATGCTACCCACATCCCCTGCAAAACATTTGGCCTTCTTTCTAAAATTGAAAAAAAGAAAAACAACAGATGCCAATAAAGGGAAAATAATAAAGTCTGGATCTGTAAAAGGATGTATGTGGTTATTGATATAAAGGAGAGATATCAGTACTGTTGCCGTATACAAACCGTTCATGCCATTTATTCCATCCATGAAATTGTATGCATTCAAGGTACCCACAAAAAAAACATATGCGATTACAATACCCCACCAAGGAATCGTATAAAATACACCTGTAAACTGAAAGGCAAAACTCAAGGCCAAAGCTTGACATAAAAGTCGAATACGATATCTCACGCCACAAACGTCATCCCAAAAACTTATTCCTGCAGCAATAGTAATTCCGATAAAGAAAATTAAGTCAGCATACGACAGATTCAATAATAAGTACAGCAAAGCCGCAACCCATAAAATTATTCCACCGCCACGAATAGTTGGTTGAGTATGAGAACTCCGCTGATTGGGTATATCCAAAATCCGAAATTTTTTCGCGATTTGAAAATAAATTATTTCCAAAACAAAAAACAAAATCAAAATCAATAAATAAATCATTGCTTTAAACTTAATAATGTATTTTTTATCCCTTGTCTTGATGAGTAAGGCATCTCTTTAATGCCCAATATTTTTTTAATTTTCTTGTTACTTACAACATAGTTCTCCGTTAGCTTGTTTAAAATTTTTTGATTAAAAGGAAGATGAAATAAATCTCCGCACCTGGCTAAAAAAATCATCAATCCTTTCGGAAGATTCCAAATAAACGATTTTTTACCCAGCGATTCATTGATAAGTTTTACCAACTCATTTGTTGACAACGGTTCATCGTCACACACATTGTATATGCCACTTTCAACATATGACTCCGAGATCAATTGTTCAACCACGAATTTTATGTTTTCGATGTAACAAAATGATCTCAGGTTATCATAGGCACCTAACGGCCACGGAAAACCTTTACAAACAAATCGATATAAAAGATTTAAGTTACCTTTGCTCTCAGGCCCGTAAATCATGCAAGGCCTTAAGATATAAACCGATTTGTTCTTATAAAGGCTGCGTGTTGTCAAATACCTGTTAAAAACGTATTCTTCAGCCCGTAATTTTGATAATCCGTAAAGAGTCTTTGGACGGGGCTTAATCATCTCCGTCAAAGGATACCCTTTCACACTATCCGTTACCGCTTTCACAGAACTAAAAAAAATAAATTTTGAGGCATTGCTTTTTAAAAAGAACTCAAAAATTTTTTCAGTCAATTCCGTATTAACGGCAAAATAGGTTTTAGCATCTATATTATTGTCAACGTCCTGTGCAATACCGGCCAAATGAATAATCACATCAACCTGTGGAATTTCCTTCAGATCCTGCCAACCGTATGTTTGCACTACTCCCGCTATTTCTGATTGATGAATATCCAATCCATAGATGACATGTTGATTACCCCAACTTTTGGTAAAATTGGTACCGACAAACCCGTTAATGCCGGTTATTAAAATATTCATTTATTTACTGTAGTTTAATAATAGGGATTTCATTCTAATGTATGTGGAACGACCTTTGAGTAGCAAATCTGTATTTCTATTTGAAGAGATTGATCCAATGAGAAATTTATCAACAAAATCAGCAGTAAGATTTTTAACATGAACCATTGCTCCAACTTCAATTAAATACTTATCAACTTTTAATAGTTTATCTTGATATATCGATATTGTTGGCACACCAATTACGGCCATCTCTCTAGTCATCGTTCCACCTGCACCTATAAACAAACTGCATTTCTTAACAATCTCACTTAGTGGTTGTGGCTCAGTAAGAACCGTTATTCCCTCGAAAATAAAATCTTCATAATGCTTGATTTGTGATTTCTCTCTTGGTATTATGACAATATTGTACTTATCTTTTAATGCTATAATTAAGTCATCCATAAAAAAAAGCCTAGCATTGTAATATTGTGCTAAATTAGGCTCCAATCTAATATATATTGTAGGAATTGATGATGATGGGTTCTTATATTCATAACCCAGATATTCATTCCAAAGATAGATACCTTCTTTGACCCCCTCATAATTCAAGACTTTTTTTCTTGATATAAATGGCATTGAAATATCATCATAAGTTAAAAATTCCGGTAAGAATATCTTATTTGCACATAAAAATGCTGGCCAATTACCTTTGGCATGTTCATTATCATTTGTATAAATCGATTGCACTCCCAATAATTTTGCCACAACAGGTAAATAATACGATGCTTGTGCAATTGCAATATCGGGTTTATTCTTCTTTAGAAAATTATATAATTGGAAAATTCTAATCGGAAATCCAAGCATTTTTTTTAGGCTATTTTTACCATAATGAGTCCCAACAACAGTAAAATTGATATTATACAACTTCAATAATGGGATCGTGTTACTTAACGGTCTACTAGTTACAATTACCTCGTGATTCTCTTCTTTTAATTCACTTATTAATTGTTTAAAAAAACTCACATGTGGTGAGTTTGTTAGATCAAACCAAATTTTCATTTTTAACTTTTAAAAGTAAATAATTAGATAATGCATTAAACATAAATGCATTACTCCATCTCATATAAGGAATTTTGCTGCTCCAATTCCGTTTCAATTGATAATAGAAATAACCTTTTTTTGATTGCATGTTTTTTATCGTCCATTGTAATACTTTATCAGCATAATTCAATACATACGGATCATTAATATTTAATGAATTTAAAGTAACAAACAACTGACCTGGACAATGAATATCGATGGGGTATGTTTTGTTGTGATAATATTTGGGTGTACCATCTTCCAGAAAGAAGTTTTGGATGTAAAACTCAAAACCTTTTTTAATGTTTTCCTGAAAAACTGTATCGCCGGTTAAATCCTGGTATGCCTGGAGGGCATCCAGATTGTAGCCGGTATGAAAACTGTCAATCCAGTTTTGCACCGGCAGTTCGCCATAAAGCCACGAACCATCCGGTTGCTGTGCATCGGTGCATGCCAAAATGCTGTCACGTGCGGCGGTTTTCAGCTTTTCATCTTTTGTATGGTAGTAGCAGTAACTTAGCAGTTTACTGCCTAACAGTGATGCATTGTACACCGTGTTGTTTCCTTCGAGGGGGGAGTATGAAAACAGAAATCCCTGCTTTTTGGGTGTACGGTTTAAATCGTTTAAAACAAATTTTGCAGCCGAAAGGGCGGTATTAAGCCAGTTTTCGTTTTTTGTGATATCATAAGCCTGAAACAATGCGGAAGCTGCAAAGGTGGTGGCTACAACCGTAGGTGTGTTTTTTGGAAACAAAAACAGCCGGCGTGCCTGCCAATCGAAATTATAGCCCCAGCAAGCACCCGAATAGCCTTTGCTTTGGAGGGAAATAAGCAAAGCGGCTAAATAATTTATTTTATCCAGTATTTCCTGCTGTGTTCCAAATTCTATTTTGCCTGATGCTTGTTGTGCCTTGTAAATATTGCAGTAGCCGGTTAAAAACAGCCCGATGCCTTTGGCGTTGTGTTCTTTGGGTACCAGCAGCAGTTTTCTGAAATTGATGGAGCTGCGTTTAAAACCCTGTATCCATGCCAGGCGTGCCAAATCCCAATGCTTTAGCGGGGTGGCCTGAAATACTTTGGAGTTAAGCCCGTCGTAAGGGTCCCAGCCGGCAAAGTTTTGGGCTTCGCAGTAGGATTTGAGATTGATAAATGATGTGGTGAACATGTTAATAATTTTATTGGAACACGGGTGACACAGATTTGCAAGGATTTATACGAATTTTATTATCTGTGATCATCTGTTGCATCAGCGTTATCCGTGTTCAATCTTTATCCGTGTTCATTCAATTCTCAATTCTTACTATCTGCCCGGTTTTGATGGATTCCAATACGGCAAAAGTGGCTTTGGTAACGGCTACAATTTCTTCAAACGGAATCAGCGGTTTTCCGGTTAGCAGGCCTTGCAGGAACTGTTCTACCATTTGCTTTTGTCCTTTGTCGAGGTTCAACAGTTTCTTTTTTTGTTTGGTTTTGCCAAACATACGCAACTCTTTAAAATTGTTGATTACCCCCGACAAGCCGTTGTGAAATACTTCGATGTATTCTTTTGGCATCGATTTGGGACCATTGGCGTAATAGGCCACCACCCCGGTTGAGCCGTTGGCAAAGGTGATGTTGATATTTACTGTATCGTTATGGCCGCCTGCATCAGGTAAAGCAGTGGCATATACCGAAACGGGCAGGCTGCCGTTCAACCAGGTGAGGTAATCGATAAAATGACAGGCTTCGCCGATGATGCGGCCACCGCCGATTTCCATGTCCTGAATCCAGGTATCGCCGGGGATGTGGCCGGCATTGACACGATAAATCATGCTCATGGGTCCGCTGCCCATTTGTTTTTTGAGCTGTGTTGAAAGGGCGCTGAAACGGCGGTTGAAGCCGACCATTATTACCGACTTCGGGACATTATTGCGAGGAGCGTCCGCAGGGAGCGACGTAGCAACCTGTTCGTCGTTGGCAGTTGGTTCTTCGTTAGGAGTGTTGGAGTGATTTTCAACAGGTTGCTTCGTCGATGCTCCTTCGTTCCTCGGAGCCTCTTCTCGCAAAGACATTGCTTCGATGATTCGGTCCAGTTCTGCGGGGGTGAGGCACAATGGTTTTTCTACGAAGATGTGTTTGCCGGCTTGGAGGCCTTTGAGTACGTATTGGGCGTGGGAATCGTGGCGGGTGGCGATGAAGAGGGTGTTGATGTCGGGGTTTTGGAGAATATCTTTTTCATTCGATGTACAAAACTCGAAACCAAAACGCTCGGCTACCCGTTTGGAGGTGGTGCCGTTGTTGGTGAGCACACCTTTGCAAACTATATCACTGTTTTTCTTCGGAATATTGGGAAGCAAATTGCCTTGTGCATAACTGCCTGCGCCTATAAAACCGATGTTTATTTTGGCTACCGGTTTTGAGCTGCCGGTTGTTACTTTGTTTTGAAGCTGAACCGGTTTTTCTGTGTTGTATTTCAGGATGATGCCCAGGTACGGTTCTGATTTTTTTACAATCATGTCGTATGCATTTGGGGCATCCTCCAGCGAAAACTCGTGGGTGGTAAGGTAGCTGATGTCCATCGTGCCGCCTGCCAGCAGTTGCTGAAACGCTTCCATGTTGCGTTTTTCGGTCCAGCGGACGTAGGCAGCGGGGTAGTCGATTCCCTTTTCCTCGTAGTTCAGGTCGTAACGGCCGGGACCGTAAGAACACGACATTTTTAATTCCAGCTCTTTTTTGTACCAGTGCGGGTTACGCTCAAAGCCGGTGGGAACAGCGCCCAGAATAACCACTTTGCCTTTTTTTCGGGCAATGGCCCCGGCAAAATTGATGGGGTCGGTACTGGTGGTGGCGGCAGCGATGATAACTGCATCTGCACCCAGGCCGTTGGTGTATTCCAAAATTTGATTCTCAATGCCGGGTGTGTTGCGGGTAAGGGCCAAACCGGCAAAATGTTGTTGCGCCAGTATTACCGGCGGCTCGCTTACATCGATGCCAATGACGTTTACGCCCGATGCTTTTAGCATGAGGCCGGTAAGCTGCCCCAGCAATCCCAGGCCAATGACGACGCAGGTTTCGCCCAGGCGTAAGTCTGTCTGACGAATGCTTTGCAGGGCAATGGCGCCCAAGGTATTGTAAGCAGCAGCTTTTAAGTCTGAATTTTCCGGCAATTTTACACAAAGATTCACCGGTACAGCAATAATCTCGGCGTGGTTGGCAAAATTAACGCCGGCACAGGCTACCAAATCGCCTGCGGTAAATTGAGAAACGCCTTCCCCCACAGCAATAACCTCGCCTGCCGACGAGTAACCCAGCGGTGAATAAGCCTCCAACTTTTTGGTAACGGACCGGTAGGTTTGCACCGGCCCCTGCTGTGCCAGTACTTCCAATACCTGTTTTACCTGTTGCGGGCGTTCTTTGGCTTTGCCCAATAAACTTTTGCGGGCTGTGGTGGCTGTGCTCCCCTCGGTGCCGGCACTAATAAGCGAGTAGTGGTTTTTTACCATTACCATACCTTTGCCCAGCACCGGTGCGGGCATTTCCTGAACGGTCATTTCACCGTTGGAGAGTTTTTGCGTGAGTTGTTGCATATTATAAATGATTAAAAACATTAACCATTCGAGTTTCAAAATGCTCTAAAGTGTAATTTTTAAAAAATTCATTTTTTGAATTAACTTGCATTTCTTTTCTTTTTTCTTTATCGGAAATTAATTTTTCCACGTAATATAAAAGTTTCTCTTTTTCTCCGGTTGGAAACACGTAGCCAAATTCCGGTTTTATTATTTCAGGAATTGCTCCCTGATCTGAAGCAATTATTGCAAGACCATGTTGCATCGCCTCAAGAATTACCAAAGGAAATGCATCATTGAAACTTGGATGAATTAAAATATCACAATTTGAAATTATTTGATGCTTATCCAAATCATATTTTGGCCCCCAAAATTTAATGAAATTATCCAATTTGCTCGATCTAACAAAGTTTTCAAACTTTACTTTAGAATTTTCATCCCTAAAACCACCAATAATATTTAGCCTGATATTACTGAACCGGAGTACCACTTTAGCCAGCACTTCCAATAACAAGAAAAAACCCTTCGACTCTTGCAGGTTTGAAAGAAAAAGCAATTCGACAAAAGTACTGTTCTTTTTTGCAGGTGCAACATTTACTGTTTCCACCCCATTTGCCACAGCAAAAAAATTCGTATTTCTTGGTGCAATATTTCTAAATTCATACTCATAAAGCCCTTTGGAAAGATGTATGATAACCGCATTTGAAAAACAATAACGATATAACCTTTTTTGAAAATTGGTTGTTACTTTTTCTGCTATACCCTTGCCATGAAGATGAAAAATAGGTTTAACCTTAAGGAGTTTTAAGATAAAGATATTTGGAAGTTCTTTGTAAAAACCGATTCCTGTAGGGGGGGGTGTATAATAAACATATTTTGGTCGAAATATTATTAGTTTATATAATAGTTTGAACCATAATAATATTAATAGTACAATTTTTTTTAAGTTGATTTTTTTTAAATCTGTAAGTGTTTTGCTGAAATTTACCTTTATAAGTTCCTTTTTAACTGATTTATTGATAATTTCACTCTTAAAGACTTGATTATTTACCAGAGTAACGCCATATATTGGAGGAGGAAGCTGAATGAAGTAAATGATTTTTTTCATTTTCGTCTTATTTATTTGACTGATAAAATGCTTTTGTTAGAAAATAGAATCCAATTCCAAAAAAAAGATTACTTAATAAGGGACCTGTCATTCCCAAAGTGAATAAAAACAATAAAAATATAATTAATATTTTCCGTTTGTTTGTTTTATTGAAATCAAGGCTATCAAAAAATTTTTTAATCAAATATGATAAATATAATAAGCCAAATATTCCATTCGTAATTAAAAATTCTAGAATCGAATTGTGCGGACCAGGTACATAATCAATTTCCCATAACATCGATCTCATAAATATTTTTGAATAATCATTTCCAAACCCAAAAATTTTATTAATTAAATCAGCATTCGAGAATGCATCTATTAGTACAATCCATATATTTATACGACCTGTCATAAATTGACCAAAATCAGATGTTGATTTTAGTTTTCCAATTTGCAGTGTATTATAAATTTCTTCTGAATTTTCTTTAAAAAGAAATATAATTAAAAAGATACTTAATGGATAGATTAAATATTTGACAGATCTTTGTTTGAATAATTGGTATGTTTCCAATAATAAAAATAAAAACCAGAGTATTAAACTTGCTCTCAGTTTTAATTGATATATAAAAATTGATGCAACGGATAAAAAAATGAGTTGATTAAAAATGTTTTTATACTTTTTATAATATAAAGTTATAATTGCTAATATTGTTAAAATTGATAGTTCATATACTCCGTAAAGAAAACCATTCGGTCTTAGAACAAGGTCATTTTCCCAAATTGTTCCACTAATAAATTTCAATTCACCAAAGGATAATGGAATTATTTTAAAAATTTGCAATAAAGCTATAGTCAAAGGCATAAGAGCAAACGTAAGAAAAAAATTAAAAATATGATTTGAAAGATTTTTATTTATTGGAAGAGCTAACAAAACGAATATTGAACTATATAATGCAGAGATTTCAATTAAATTTAATGGAATTCCAGCAATGAAATGTATTATAATTATTATAAAGAAAGGTAAGATGTAATTAAATCTTTTTTTAACAAACAAAACAATAAAAGCAAATAACATGATTAGGCCGCTATAAGCTATATTGATTTTGATTCCGGCAATTGGAGGTACTATATTACCTAAAACTGCAAATATTGGAAATAAGATGACAATGTATATTAAATATTTTTCTAATTTTTCCAATTTTCAAGTAATTATTTGATTTTAGTTTTCCAAGTTGATTCTTAATAAACGAATTCCCAATATCAGACTTCGCCAGAAATTTTAATATAATTTTTAAAAATATGCCATTTTGTCATTTATAAATTATTGATAATCAAATATTTAATTTTTTTGGAATTTTTCGATTTTAATGTCCAATTATTTTTTTGCGATTAATGCTTC
>JAHDQF010000038.1 GCA_018433945.1 Proteiniphilum sp.
ACCTCCCTCGAGCTCGACTCGGAAGTGATGGAGAAAAATAACGAGCGGTTCCAGGCCAAGTATCGTGTGATAGAAGAGCAGGAGGTGCGCTACGAGGAGGTGCAGTGCGACGATGCCGACTACCTGCTGGTTGCCTTTGGCTCTGCTGCCCGCATCTGCATGAAGGCCATCGAGCTGGCGCGCGCCGAGGGGATCAAGGTTGGTTTGCTACGTCCCATCACCCTCTGGCCCTTCCCCTCGAAAGTGCTGAAAGCGCATGCCTCCAGAACGAAGGGGATGCTTTCTGTCGAGCTCAATGCCGGTCAGATGGTGGAGGATGTGCGCCTGGCGGTGAACGGAGCCGTACCGGTTGAACATTATGGTCGTCTGGGGGGTATTGTACCCACTCCCGACGGCGTACTGGATGCATTGAAGGAAAAAATGATCCGATAAAACAGCTCTCATCATGGAACTCAAATACAGAAACATCTTCCTGCTTCTATTCCTGCTGGCGTTCATCGCCACCATCGTGGTTTACTTCTCCTCCGGGAGGGATATGCGGCTCACCTGGTACTTCGGGGGCGCTGCCATCCTCTTCTATCTCATCTACCGATTTACTAAAAAATAATCATCATGGATACTGAAACGATAAAAAGTCCGGAGAACCTGGTTTATGCAAAGCCGGCACTGATAAACGACAATTACATGCACTACTGCCCCGGATGCTCCCACGGCGTGGTGCACAAGGTGATCGCCGATGTGATCGCCGAGCTGGGGCTGCAGGAGAGAACCATCGGCATCGCTCCGGTAGGATGTGCCGTCTTCGCCTACAACTATGTCGATATCGACTGGCAGGAGGCTGCCCACGGCCGCGCGCCCGCGTTGGCTACCGCCGCCAAGCGGCTGCTGCCCGACCGGATGGTGTTCACCTACCAGGGCGATGGCGACCTGGCCGCCATCGGTACCGCCGAGACGATACACGCCGCCAACAGGGGCGAGAACATCGCCATCATCTTCATCAACAACGGCATCTACGGGATGACCGGCGGACAGATGGCACCTACCACGCTGCGCGGCATGAAGACATCGACCAGTCCCGAGGGGCGTAACGTGGAGACCATGGGTAACCCGCTCAAGATCCTCGACATGCTGGCACTGCTCAACGGTGTTTGCCTGGCCACCCGCACCAGTGTACATACCGCCGCCGCGGTGAGAAAGACGCGTAAGCTGATCAAGCGGGCATTTGAAAACTCGATGGCAGGCAAGGGTACCTCTATCGTGGAGGTGGTCTCCACCTGCAACGCGGGGTGGAAGATGACGCCGGAAGCAGCCAACGATTGGATGGTGGAGCATATGTTCCCCTACTATCCCATTGGTGATTTGAAGAATATTTAACCCCAGGAAAAGAAGATCATGTTACAGGAAATAGTCATTTCAGGTTTTGGTGGACAGGGTGTGCTGTCCATGGGTAAGATACTGGCCTATTCGGGCATCATGGAGAACAAAGAGGTCTCCTGGTTCCCGGCTTACGGGCCCGAACAGCGCGGAGGTACGGCCAATGTGACCGTCATCATCTCCGACCGGCCCATCAGCTCACCGGTGGTCAACCGGTATGATATCGCCATCGTGCTCAACCAGCCCTCGCTCGACAAGTTTGAAGAACGGGTGAAGCCGGGTGGCGTGTTGATTTACGACGGCTATGGCATCCACCGCAAGGTGGAGCGCAAGGATATCCACGTTTACCGCATCAATGCGATGGATGAGTCGATGAAGATGGACAATCCCAAGGTGTTTAATATGATCATCCTGGGAGGGTTGCTGCGCATCTCACCCTTGGTGAAAATGGAGAATGTGATGAAAGGGCTCAAGGAGTCACTTCCCGAGAGGCATCACAAGTTGTTGCCCATGAACGAGCAGGCCATCCTCCGCGGCATGGAGATCGTGGAGCAGGAGCAGGAGGCAGCAATGCCGGGCGTAGAGGCTCATTCGTGTAGTTAAAAAAACCACCTGCTCAGCAGGTGGTCATGGAAGCAGTTTCGTTACTTCTTCCGTCCGAAGAGCCAGGAGAGGATTCCCGGCTTCTTCGTTTTCTGTTCTTTTGCTGCCGGTTTGTTCGCTTCCTGACGTTGCGGTCTGCCGCTGTTTCTGTCGGCAGAGGGTGCATCGGTTCTGCGTTGGGGGCGGTTGCTGCGAGGGCTGTTCGACCCCTCTTTCCTGTGACCCTCTTTCCTGCGACCCTCAGGGTTGCTCCCCTCACGTCGTTCACCTCTGTCGCCGCCTTCCCGGCGGGGAGCACCCTCGCCATCTTTACGGGGGGGACGGTTGCTTTTTCTATGTGAACTGCCCTCGCCACCCTGGCGGGGCGCATTGCTTCTTTCATCACTCCCTCCTGTTGTAACGGCGCCTTCACCCTGCGGCTTCCGTTTTTTTCGCTGTGTGTTGTTCTTCCTGCGTGGTGTCTGTTTTGCTGCTTCACCTTGCAATGCTCCACCGGTCTGAGCTGCATCCTTCTGGAGCGTTTCCTCTTTCTGTTT
Organism: Proteiniphilum sp.; assembly: GCA_018433945.1. Taxonomy (GTDB): domain Bacteria; phylum Bacteroidota; class Bacteroidia; order Bacteroidales; family Dysgonomonadaceae; genus Proteiniphilum. Next base: position 2,514 of record JAHDQF010000038.1, read on the forward strand.
CGGTTTTCTGCTGCGATTGTCCCTGCCCGATCTCTCCGGTTTCTCCGGCCTGACAGCTTGATTACCGGAGCGCTCCTTACGTTTTCCGTCACCCTCTCTTCTGCCGCCTCCCTTGCCGGAACGAACGGAGCCACCTCTGCCCCGTCCCCTTGCTTCGCGGGTGGGATTGTACTCCGGTGACTCACCCATACCCTCAGGCAGGGGGATGCGATGCACCTCTTTTCCCAGGAAGCGCTCGATCTGCTGTAGGCGGTACTGCTCATCCGGTGACACGAAAGTGATGGCCATGCCGGTGTCGCCGGCGCGTGCGGTACGGCCGATGCGGTGCACGTAATCCTCCACGTCGTAGGGTACCTCAAAGTTGATCACCAGCGTGATGTCGTCGATGTCGATCCCCCGTGCCACAATGTCGGTCGCCACCAGGATGTCCACCCGCTCGTTGCGGAACTCATGCATGATGCTGTCGCGTTGCGCCTGGTCCAGGTCGGAGTGCATCTCGCCGGCAGAGAGACCCATGCCGCGCAGCAGCTTGGTGATCTCCTTCACTTTCATCTTCGATCCGGAGAAGAGCAACACTTTCTTGGGTTTCTTCTCCTTGAAGAGCTGCCGCAGGATCTGCATCTTCTGTGATTCGTAGCAGAGGTAGGCCGACTGCATGATGGTGTCGGGCGGACGGGTGATGGAGATGCTGATCTCTTCCGGATCACGCAGGATGGTCTTCGCCAGTTGCTGTATCTTGGGGGGCATTGTGGCTGAGAACATGATGGTCTGCCGCTCTTTGGGCAGCAGCCGCTCGATCTTCATGATATCGTCGAAGAAGCCCATGTCGAGCATGCGGTCTGCTTCGTCGAGGATGAAGTACTTCACACCCGAGAAATCGATGTTGTAAAGGTTGATATGTGAGAGGAGCCTCCCGGGGGTAGCTACCACCACGTCGGCACCGCTGGTCAGTCCCCTTTTCTGTACGTCCCATGCATCGCCGTCGTTTCCACCGTATACCGCCACCGATGAGAAAGGGGTGAAGTAGGAGAAACCCTCCATCTGCTGGTCGATCTGTTGTGCCAGCTCGCGGGTGGGTGCCATGATGATGGCGTTCACCTTATGCTCTTCGTGCGGCTCTGTTTGTAAGTTGTTGAGCAGCGGCAACAGGAAGGCTGCGGTCTTGCCGGTGCCGGTCTGGGCACAGGCTATCAGGTCTCTCTTCTGCAGGATCACAGGGATGGCCTGTTCCTGTATGGGGGTGGTTTCCTTAAAGTTCATTGCCTGCAATCCATCCAATAGGGAATCGCAGAGGGGTAGGTCGGTAAATAACATCTATAGTCTCTTATTTTTGACAAAGATACGATGAATTATTGGTTTTGTAAAAAGCGAAATAAAATGCGGTGAATATTTTTACTATCCGGAAAATATTCTACCTTTGCACGCGCATTTGCACAAAATGCTGGGAGAGATGGCAGAGTGGTCGATCGCGGCGGTCTTGAAAACCGTTGAACTGAAAGGTTCCGGGGGTTCGAATCCCTCTCTCTCCGCTGCTTGCCTTGATAATCAATATATTACAAGGGGGTAGAGTATAAAAATGGGTATCTTTTTCGGAAGGTATCTGTTTTTCACTTTATGGAGTTCTCAAATGTAATTATAATATTTGAAACGCCAAAATACACCGTGTTTTTCATGGCCCCATATTTTTGACCGATGTAATTATTCACGATTGATATTCCATCGTGTCGTTAAAATCCGCCGCACGTGCATGAAGATCATTGAAGTTATGATCTCTCGGCTGTCTAAAAATTATCGTCGCTCTGAAGGCCTTAAAATGGCCTGTTTTTTAACCGACCCAATTATTCAACCCCTCGAAGTTTTGCAAAACTTCTCTCGAGAGAATCACCCACAAATTACACACAAAAAAGGCAAAATATAGCATATTTAGTGTATATTTTACCTTTATTTTATCCATAAATATGCCGTAAAAATTCAACGAATTTTTGAAAATTCAGCCCAATATCCTCCTTTGCCTTTCTCTCTCACCACCGTAACAGAAAAAGAAAGCACCGGGAGGATGAACAAACATACCTCCCGGCATTGCCTCGACGCGCCATTTGGCTACTCTTTCCCGTCGTCCGGTTTCGCCTGACTGATGGCGCCCAGTCCAATTTTTAAGCATGTAAAAGATCGTTGTTCCTGATAGTCCACTGCTATATGGTGGTACGGTTGGCAGACCACAAATTTTCCCGCACCTGCAGCATCATAACTCTGATGATCTCCTCTCTCAGCTCCTCCAGCTTATCCGTCAGACCCACCGTCAATAACTCCACATTATCCGCCCCCCCCAGAATGTTTCCATTTGGTTCGTCACCACCTCAACGGCTTCCTCTGCCATACGAAATGCAACCAGATAATTTTTGGTACCATCGCTCAGTGTGGCGTTTTTCATCTC
>JAHDQF010000027.1 GCA_018433945.1 Proteiniphilum sp.
TATCGATCGGATAGCCAACGAAGGAATAATTTTTACCGATGGATATGCCAATTGCCAGGTGAGTAGTCCGTCGCGGGCAAGTATTATGACCGGGAAATTTACGGCACGGCACGGTATTACCGACTGGAGTGGTGCCCGTACCGGTGAAGAATGGCGAAAAGCAGGAAGGTATAGCAAACTGCTTCCTCCGGAATATGTGCACAACCTTCCGCATGAATACACAACGTTGCCGGAAGCCCTGAAAGACGCGGGCTACAAAACCTTTTTCGCCGGGAAATGGCATCTTGGAAAAAAGGGATCATGGCCCGAAGACCACGGTTTCGACATCAACAAGGGTGGATGGGAAGCAGGTAGTCCCACCGGCGGTTATTTTGCGCCCTGGGAAAATCCAAACCTGGAAAGCGGGCCCGACGGGGAAGAGCTTTCCATGCGACTGGCAAGTGAAACTGTTACATTTATGAAGGAAAACAGTGACACCTCATTCATTGCTTTTCTTTCGTTTTATGCCGTTCACGCACCTATTGAGACCACGCAGGAAAAATGGGCCAAATACCGTCAGAAAGCCGAAGAAAATGGTATTGCCGAAAAAGGATTTGAAATGGGTCGTTTTTTGCCCATCCGGCAGGTGCAGGACAATCCGGTTTATGCCGGTCTGGTGGAAACCATGGATGATGCGGTGGGGGTGATACTGAATGCCCTCGAGGAACTGGGACTGTCAGAAAACACGATTGTCATTTTTACTTCCGACAATGGCGGCGTTGCAGCCGGAGATGCCTTTGCCACGTCGAACAAACCTTTGCGCGCAGGAAAAGGCTACCAGTTTGAAGGCGGTATCCGGGAACCTTATTTTATCAAAGTACCATGGCTGGATATTGCCGGGAAAAAGTCGGAAGTGCCTGTGACGGGAGCCGATTTCTATCCTACCCTGCTGGAACTGGTGGGTGCCGAATCCCGGCCCGAAGAACATAATGACGGTATGAGCCTAGTACCGGTTTTACAAGGGAAAACACTCCCCGAACGTCCACTCATCTGGCATTATCCGCACTACGGCAATCAGGGCGGTGAACCGTCGTCCATTATCCGGCTGGGCGACTGGAAACTGATACATTATTACGAAGACGGGAGAGAAGAGTTGTATAACCTGAGAACCGACCTTGAGGAAACCACCGATGTGTCGGCAGAAAACCCGGAACTGACCAAACAACTCAACCAACAGCTTTTCGCATACCTTAGTGAAGTGGGTGCCCGATTTCCGGAAAAAGATCCTGAATACAATGAAACACTGGAAAAAGAATACCTCGAGCGGGTTCTCACAGTGCGCATGCCTCAACTGGAAAAGCAACGACTGGAGTTTCTTTCCGAAGATTTTGACCCGGGAAACAATTGGTGGGGAAGTGAAGTATCTAACAACAAATAA
>JAHDQF010000084.1 GCA_018433945.1 Proteiniphilum sp.
AATGCTTCATACATGTTTTATATAATAAAAAATATTTTATTAAAAATTTTACTCAATTCTAAAAGGGTTAAAATGGAATGTCCAATTACATATCGTTTGATAATCAGCACTTTGCCATTTAGTCAAACTGACGAAGTCTGTACTTTTTTTTTGTTTATTTATATGAACAGAAAGAGGCTCATTGTCATTACTGCCATTCCTGCTACCAAACCGATAATGGGCACGTGGCGTTTCCAGCGTCGGCAGCAAAGCAATGAGGCGGATCTGATTGTCCATTATGTACCCTGAATAATTGATTCCATGATCTCCTGGTGAATGGCTCCGTTGGAGGCCACCATCTCTTTCCCGAAAATGTAATGGTCACCCCCTGTAAAATCGGTACATTTTCCTCCGGCACACTCCAGGATAAATGCACCCGCAGCCACATCCCAGGGCGATAACCCTGAGTGGAAGTAGGTGTCACTGATGCCTGCCGCTACATAACAAATCTCCAGTGCAGCCGATCCTTTGATGCGAAAGCTGCAGTTCCGGAATTGTTTCATGGCCTGTTGAAGGATCTGTTCTCCTTTTTTGTCCAGATTGTACGGAATGCCGAATCCGATGTATCCGTTCACCAGCGTTGCCTGTGTACTTACCTGCAATGAGATGCCGTTGAGAAATGCCTTTCCGCTTTCTGTGGCATAGAACATCTGATCGGCGACGGGATCAAATACCACTCCCAGGATCACCTTCCTTCCGCTCATCAGTGCGATGCTCACCGAATAGGGCGTGTCGCCATGAACATAATTGGTTGTGCCGTCCAGTGGATCGATGACCCACGTGAATTCTTTTTGTATAAATTCCACGGTATTCTCTTCGGTCAGGAACCCTGCTTCCGGGAGCAACTTTCCCAGTCCTTCCACCAGTCTCTGTTCAGCTTCCTTATCAATGTATGTCACATAATTACGGGTACCTTTCAGCTCTATGTCTTTTTTTCTGAGTGTTGCCTGCCCGGCTTTCAGATATTCCCCCGTAGCGCGGGCAAGCAGTTTTACGTCGTTGCAAATTTTTTCTACATCCATCTTTTAAGTCTTTTACGAAACAAAATAAAAGTCGTCATTTCCTATTTCTCCGGAAACATCGAATCCCACCACCTGCCATCTTCTTTCAACCATTTGGCAAACCAGGCATAGATGGCATGGTTCCATGAAATTCGCTTCTGGTAATCATATATGGCATGATTCTCACCCTCTACCTGGATAAACTCCACCGGCTTGTTTAACAGCTTCAGTGCCGTGTACATTTGAATGCTTTCTCCGATGGGCACATTGGTGTCGGCCGTACCATGAAGCAACAAGAGCGGCGTTGATATTTTATCGGCATGAAACAGCGGGCTTTGTTCCACGTAGAGGCGCGGATTGTTCCAGGGATAGCTTCCGGCACTGGCACCGGCACTGTAGGAGTAGCCCCAGTAACCTTCACCCCAGTAACTGGTGATGTTGCTGATGCCGGCATGCGATACCGAGGCGGTGAAGAGATCGGTTTGGGTAATCAGGTACTGCGTCATGAACCCGCCATAAGAAGCGCCGATGTTGCCGATTTTTGTGCCATCCACAAAAGGATGGGCTGCCACAAATGCTTTTACCCCCTCTATGATCTCTTCTGCTGTCTGCTTCCCCCATGCGTTCACATGACGTGCCGAGAACTCCTGTCCATAACCGGTGGTCCCACTGGGTTGGAGGGTGTAAACCACGTAATCCTGGGCGGCATAGACATGCAGTGGATAGGTGCTCTCAAAAACGCGGCTGGTGGGGCTGGTACCGCCGTAGTAATAGACAATCAGGGGATATTTCCTTTTGGGATCGAAATGCGGTGGCAGATAGTAGCGCCCTTCAATCTGGTCACCAAAGGAACTGGTGAAGTGCCACTCCTTTACCTCACCCAGTAGCAGCTGATCGAGCCTCCCGGCATAGGGATCACTGATAAGCGTCGATTCGAGCGTGTTGAGATTGAGCAGGTAACAACGGGTGGAGTTGGAGCTGCTCTGACCGGTATAGGTAGCCCAGCGTGCGTTCCTGGCAATGTTGAAGGAACGGATCACCTCCTCCTTGAGCGGCAGTTTCTTAAAGGATGCATTGTGGGTTGTATAACGGTATATGCTAACCCTGTCACCCTCCTCAACGCGGTAATAGATGTTGTTATCCAGCGGGTTCCACTCCTGTGCGCTGATGGTCGGATCAAATGTTTTGGTAACCGGAATCACCTCTCTGTTTTCAAGCTGCATGACAAACGATTGGGTGTCGTAGCTGTTGGCAATCTGTTCCGGCTTGATGTTCAAGCCAATGCCGTTGAAGGCCTCAGGGGCACCATGGATCAGCAGTTGCCGGCCATCGGGAGAAAATTGTGCCGAGTAGGCATATCGTTGATCTTTCCAGATGGTATCACTCTCCATGGTTTCCAGGTTCAACCGATAGAGGGTGCTGGTACGAAAGGGACGCTGGGAGAGATCTTCTTCCGACACCGAAAAAAGCAGGTATTGCATGTCGTTGCTCACATCGTTGAGTGATGCCGACTGCCTGCCAAAGGTGAGCTGCTGTGTAAGTCCAGTCTCAAAGAAGTAACGGTAGAGGTATGACCGTTCGCGGTATTGCGATTGACGATCGTCAATACCGATCAGCCGTTTCAATCCACCGGGGTTGCTGATGGTAAGGGTCTCTTTGGTTGAGTAGAAGAGCGATTGTTCATCCGGCGCAACAAAGAAGTTCTCCTTGGGCAGGTTTTCTGCCCTGATCGTCGTCTCCAAGGTGAGCGGATCAAGGGTATAGAAAGTCCGTCCCTCCTCCTTGTCACCCACGTAGTAAAGCAGGTCTGATTTGGGCATCCAGCCCAGTTGCGGACGGCTCATCGGCTCTGAAAAGATGATTCGTTTTTGCTGGTTGTCGTATAGCTGCGTATGAGTGCGGGGTGCCCCTCCCGGCAGCGTCTCACGCAGAGACAGCAGCACAAAACGGCCGCTGGGGGAGATGGAGGAGTTGTTTATCCGATTTCCCTCAAGGATGTCTTTGATATCGATCCGTCGTTTGTTCTGATTGTTGAAAGTGAATAGCAAAAGCGAGTCGCCCTCTTCCGGCCGCACACCAATTTTTACCATCACATCGTGAGGGTCATCGGATGAGGCAAGCATTTTAATGATCACGCGGCTGTTGTTGGTGAAGCCATTCAATACCGCATCTACCGATCCGGAGAGGTGGAGACTGTCATCAGCGGCTTGTTTGGTGGCTCTCTTCACGTTGTCGATCCAGAGCTCCAGCGGGTTGGGTGAGGTGACGGTGATCCTGGCCTTTCCATACCGGTCACCCGACAGGTGAAAGGAGACCAGTTGAAAAGCCCTGCCCTGTGCGGGTTTCGGCAACCGGAAGTAACCCATTGTATCGGGTTGTGCCCTGCCGGTAAATTTTTCAGGTGCAGGGAAATTGATGGTGGTGGATAACAGCAACTCATCCGAATAGGGCTTGTCACTGAGATTGATGCTGTCCAGTAACACCGGTTTTGCTACAGGGATGGGCCCGAAAGAGGGGAGCTCTGCCGGTGAGAATACCGTTTGTGCCTGAATGCTTCCACCAAGGATCAGTAGCATTAAGAAGCATCTTCTAAAACGTTTGTTCATATATTTGTATAATTTTGTTAGCTGTCAGCTTACAACTTATTCATCCATACGAAATGGTTGTTGAAGAGGCCTTTCAGATCGGGCGTTTCTTCGAACAGGCCATAAACCGCTGAACCCGAACCACTCATGGAGGCATAAACAGCACCTTGCCCGTAGAGCTGCTGTTTGATCTGCCAAATTTCGGGAAATTTTTTGAAAAGAGCCGTTTCAAAATCATTTTTCAAACACTCTTTCCAGTCTGAAATAGGCAAGGAGATGATCTCCCTGAGTGACTGTTCAGGCTTTTTGGGCCTGATCAATGAATAGGCTTCAGCGGTGGAAATCCAGAGATCCGGCTTTACCAGTACCATGGTCAGGTGACTCAAATCCACTTCCACCGGCTCCAGGATCTCACCTGTACCGGTGGCCAGGGCAGGGCGGTTGATGATAAAAAAGGGACAATCTGCTCCCAGGCGGGCGGCTCGTCTCATCAGCTCTGCTTCACTGTAACCCAGTGCAAAGGTGTCGTTGAGCAATTGTAACATGAACGCAGCATCAGACGAGCCGCCACCCAGACCGGCACCGAACGGTATTCTTTTAAGAAGATGGATCTCAATGGGAGGTAACTTTTTCTCCGATGCGATCATCCTCCAGGCCTTAACCACCAGGTTCTCCTCCTCATCACCTCTCAGGGAGATACCTGTCTGAAAGAGCCGGTATGGATTCTCCTCTCCGGGTATGCTACCCTCAGGTAAAGGAATGATCTCCAGTGCATCTCTCAGTTCTATTGGGTAAAAGATCGTTTCCAGATCGTGGTACCCGTCCTCCCTGCGGGCTGTGACATGTAACCCCAGATTGATCTTTGCATTGGGAAATCGGATCATAAACAGTTCTTTTGTACAAAGGTAAGGATTTTTCTACAAGTTTCGCCTATATGAGTGCTTTGCTGAGTGGGTGGACAGGCGGCGGAAAAAATGGTTCTCCATACAGATGTCAAAACCCTAAAGCAGCCCGCACGCCGATCTCTTCAAAGTGGGTTTTATGAAAAGAGGCGAAGAGACCGGCATTGAAAAAACGATTCCCAATACCATAACCCAGTTCAGTGTATGACTTGATCTGAGGTGTGTGGAGCTGACTCAGATAGAGCCGCTCCTTGTCGGCAAATTCGGAGATGAAGGGGATGTTTTTCAGGATCAGAAACGGTGATTCCAACATGAGATGGCCCTGCAGGTAGGAATCTGATGCATTGTAGAGATCTCTACTCAGCAGGTTGAAATTTCCACCCAGTCCATCGTCGCAGTTCTCCGGGAAATTGTTCTTGGAGAAATAGACAAAATCGGCGAAATATTCGGTCTCCTGGTTGATGAACGTGCCCGCACCTACATGGTATTGGAATGAGTGCATCAGCCCGAAGTCAATCTTTTGGTTGACATCCAGTTCGATTCGGTTATACTGAGAGGTGCTGCCCAGCACATCCAACAGACTTCGGGAGAACTCAACCTTGAAGGTGGGATAATCGGAGCGGACATAGATCTTTTGTTGCCCCTCGTAGCGGTAATATTGTTCCGGGGTCCAGCTGACCCGTATAAAAGGGGCAAACGATCGCTTGGTGCCAAAGAGGTGCTCAACAGGATCACTTTCAGAGGGCAATGAACGCAACATCACTTCGTTGCTTTTGCTCTCACGGATATGGTAGTCCACACCCGTCTGTAACAACAATCCGTTGGTGGGCTCGAAGGTGTTGAAGAGCTTGAGATAGTAATCCTTGTAGTAGTTCACTGAGATATCGTCGAATGTGAGACCCTGGTTCTTCAGTCGCTCGCGAATCTCATCAACGAAGAGAGAGCTGTAGGTAGGATTTCCATTACCGATGGAAAAGGTGGCACTACCCATTCGTAAAGGCTCATAGTTAAAGGTGGTGGTCAGATCGGTGAAAAACTCTTTTCTGCGAAACATGTAACCTACGAAAGCGTTGATCTGGAGGTTGCGACTGCGCTTCAGATCTGCTGTATAAGAGAGCTTCTGACGGTAGGTAACCCCATCGTAGGAGCTGTAGCCGAGCATCAGTGGGTTGAGCAATCCGGAGTACCCGAAGCGGGACGATTTGTAGCTGTAACTGGAGTTAACCACCATCCGTTGTGCCATTTCTTGCGCCACATGATTGTTACCCAGTGAGTCATCTGCCTTTTTTTGTTCTTCCCCGATGCGTTGCTGACGTTGGTAGCGCTCAAGTACATCCATTTCTCTCGCTTGTAGTGGAATGGGTCGTATCTTTTCCCAGAAGAGGGAATCGCTGCGCAACGGTACGGAATCGAGTCGCACCTTATAGGAGTTGCTGAGGTTGAGTGATCGTTTTGTTTGCTGGAATTGTCGCAAGGCTATTTTCTTGTAGTTGATCTTGGCAAGATGTCTGCTGGCCAGTACATTCCCCAGGTAGGCGGACGTCTGATAGATAGTGATGCTCACCGGCAGGTAGTTGGTTACCCACTCATCACCCATAGTCATCTCAAAAGTGAAATCGGAGAAGATATCCAGCCCTTCTCCACGGAAAAATATGACACGCCATGTCCCTCTCTCCACGATAAAGGAACCTTTTAAGAGTTTCGGGTTCTCATAAATGGGTTCAAAGTGGATGTTGTAATACTCCTTATTGTTGTTGGTGAATGACTGATAGAGCTTGTAACGGTAATATTTCGCCGTGCTGAAGCGGATGGGCATGAAGAGGCTTTCATCGTTGGTGGTCTCTCCGTAGATGTTGATGTTGAGCAGCTCAAAGGGAATCAGGTCGATATCCTTTTTTTGGGTAAGCGTACCGGTCACGTGCCGGATATCCTGTACGTAGGTGTTTGGGTATTCATAACGCAAATCACTGATGGTCTCAATCAACGCATCATCATTGTCCGGATCATGAAGCACAAAATGGGGGATCAGGTGGGTGAATTTGTAGAGAAAGTTCTTCCGAAGGGTTTCTACATAGGAGCGCACATACACTTCGGCTGTGTAGTTTTCCACCAGCTCGTTGTATTTTTCTGCAGCACTCATTGCCCTGTTCAGAATCGTATCTGCCGGCAGACCGGGTGAAAAGGCGAACCCGTTTTCAGCGGCAATGAACTGCAACAAAATCAATATGGTGACAGCTCTCTTCATTCAGATTACAAACTTACATTTTTTTTTCACCTTCAAGAAAAAAAACAGTGTTCTGTCGGAAAATTAACCAAAAGATGTGAGAATTGCAAAGCAAAAGGGAGCGGGAATAAAAAATCTTATTTATTTTGTAACATTCTGATTAAATATTTTATATATTTGTGTTTTAGAACATAGTTCTACAACACTGGATTAAGTGAAGGAAGAAGAAATAATACTGGATATATCCTCCTCGTTACCTGATTTATGGAGAATGTTGAACGCAGCTGAACGGGATCAGTTGCGCAGCAACGCACGTTTTGTCCATTTCAAGAAAAATGAACTAATTTACCTGGAAGATGAGAATCCAAAAGATCTGATGATTCTTTTTAAGGGTAAGGTGAAGATTTTTAGAAGCGGGGTAGGGGGCAGAAGTCAGATCATTCGTATCATGCGCCCTATCCAATTTTTTGGCTACAGGGCTTATTTCGCGCGGGAGCCTTATGTCACCGCAGCGTCGGCTTTTGAGGCATGTACTGTTTGCAAGATCCCGATGGAGCTCATTGAACAGTTTCTGCGCACCAATGGTGAGTTGGCGCTCTTTTTTATTCGGATGTTATCCATTGACCTGGGTATCGCTGATCAGCGGGTTGTCAACTTAACCCAAAAGCATGTGCGGGGCCGGTTGGCAGAATCGCTTCTTTTTCTCAAAGAAACTTATGGTCTGGAGGAGGATGGCGCCACCATTAACATCTATCTGGCCAGAGAAGACCTGGCAAATCTCTCCAACATGACCACCTCCAATGCAATCCGTACCCTCTCCAACTTCGTGAATGAGCGTATCATTACCATCGATGGAAGAAAAATCAAGATCATTGATGAGGAGAGGCTGCACAAAATCAGTCGCATTGGCTAATGAATCTGCTTATTTTTCTCAATGATTTCACGGTTCTGTTCCTATTAGGTGACAAGTTACTACCTTTGTGACGCAATGGTATAAAAGAATGATTCAAAAAATAGCACGATCGATCATCAGCGCCTATTACAAACCTGTAGAAGCGTTTGTAAAAGATCCCTGCGGCACGCAACAACGGACGTTTAAGTATTTGTTGGAGCACGGCAGTCGCACCTACTACGGAAAGAAACATCACTTTGCGCAAGTCAGGGATGAAGACTCATTTCGCTCATTGGTACCAGTGACAACCTATGAGTATCTCCGTCCCTATCTGGATCGTATCATTGTGGAGAAACAAAAAGATGTGTTGTGGGATACCCCTGTCAGATGGTTTGCCATGTCGTCAGGCACCACTGAGGATAAAAGCAAATATATTCCGGTAACACATGAATCGTTAAAAAATGGCAACTACCGTGCCGGATACCATATGTTGGGCATCTATGCGCATCATCACCCCGACACATCCTTTGTCCTTGGTAAATCACTCGTGTTGGGTGGCAGTCAGCAGATCAACCGCATCGGTGATGGAATATACACCGGTGATATCTCAGCTATTCTGATGAAGAACTTGCCCGCAGCAGTCCGGCGACGGCGAACACCGGAGAAGATTGCGCTGCTGCCCGACTGGGAGGAGAAGCTACAAAAGCTGGCCGATTATGCCATGCGAACCGATATCCGGTCTTTTGTAGGTGTACCCTCCTGGATGCTTGTTCTGCTCAAAAAAATCGTTGCTGACAGCGGACGTTCCATACCTGATATATGGCCCAACCTGGAGGTCTTCTTTCATGGAGGGGTTAGCTTCATCCCTTTTCAGGAACAATATGAAAAACTGATCCCCATGGAACGGATGCGCTACTGGGAGACCTACAATGCATCGGAGGGTTTCTTTGGGGTGCAATATGCTCCCGGCTCGAAAGATATGTTGTTGTTGCTCGACAACGAGGTCTATTATGAGTTTATTCCGGCAGGGGAGTGGGATCAGGAACATCCCGAAACGCTCCCCTTGAGCAGTGTGGAAAAAGGTAAGCAATACGCGATGGTGATCTCCACCAGTGGTGGTCTCTGGCGCTACAAAATTGGGGATACGGTTGAGTTTACTTCTACCAATCCCTATCTGTTTAGGTTGACCGGCCGTACCAAGCAGTTCATCAATGCTTTCGGAGAGGAACTGATCGTAGACAATGCCGACAGAGCACTGGATGAAGCGTGTCGCCTTACCGGTGCCAAAATCACCGAGTATACCGCCGCTCCCATTTTCTTCGATGACAATAACAACGGAGCACATGAATGGCTGATAGAATTTGAAACTGCGCCAGCCGACCTGCAACTCTTCACCGAGAAGCTTGATGAGAGCCTGAAGAGGCTTAACTCCGATTACGAAGCAAAACGATCCTATAACCTTTCGCTGAATCCTCCGGTGGTTAGAATGATGGAGCAGGGGCTCTTCTATGAATGGATGAAACAACGGGAAAAAGCGGGTGGACAGAACAAAGTGCCGAAGCTGGCCAACGACCGCAGACATGTGGATCGCATCCTCAAATTCGCTGCGATCAAATCCTAAAATTGAATAAAATAGCGAATCCCTTTTCGGTAAATAAGAAAGAATGCGTAAATTTGCACGCTAAACCCGACTTGAAACAAGATGAGAATAAAACCATTCTACTTTTTACTGATCGTTTTGGTGTTGAGTTCCTGTAGTGAGTACAACAAGATCCTGAAAAGTACAGACAGAGACCTGAAATATGCCTATGCGAAAAAGTATTTCGAGGAAGGGAAATACAACCGATCCATCACGCTGCTCGAAGAACTGGTCACCTTTATGAAAGGTACTGCACAGGCTGAAGAGTCACTCTACCTGCTGGCACAAAGCTATTACAATTCCCGCGATTACTATTCCGCCACAGAGGTGTTTACCACTTACTACAACAGCTATCCCAATGGTGAATATGCAGAGGCGGCACTCTTCTACTCAGCTTACGGTATGTACCTCGATTCACCTGATCCGCGACTGGATCAGACAAAGACCTATAGGGCCATCGCAGAGTTCCAGAAATACATTGAGAGATATCCACAAACCGAACGTGCCGAGCAGGCCAAAAACTATCTTTTTGAGCTTCAGGAGAAGCTTGCCTACAAGGAGTTACTGGCGGCACGGCTCTACCTTAACCTTGGCAACTACATGGGCAATAACTATGAGGCTGCGGTGATCACTGCCAGAGAAGCGATGAAGAGTTATCCCTACTCCAAATACCTGGAAGATTTTCAGATGACCATTCTTCGTGCCCGTTACGAATATGCTCAGCGTAGCACATTGAAGACGAAGCCGGAGCGTTTCCGCATGGTGGTGGACGAGTATTTCAATTACTCCAACACCTTTCCCGAGGGGAAATACAAGGATGAGGCCGACCGTTATTACAAGGAGGCTATGGAGATAATTGATCTGTTGCCCACAGATTGATGAGATTTTTTAAAAAAATATTTAAGATAATAAACTACAATGGATTATAGAAAAATTGCTGCAAGCACAAACACGGAAAGCCTTGATGTGATGAAGTTGGCTGAACCGGTAGGCAATGTATACGAGATGGTTCGTATCATCAGCAAAAGAGCCAACCAGCTCGCTATTGAGATGAAGCGCGACCTGGATGCCAAACTTCAGGAATTTGCTTCATACAGCGACAATCTGGAGGAGGTGTTTGAAAACCATGAACAGATTGAGATTTCCCGTTTCTACGAAAAGCTTCCCAAACCCTCATTGATGGCAATCGAAGAGTGGAAAGAGGGGCTGATCTTCTATCGTAATCCGGCCAAGGAGAAAGAGCTGTTCTGAAGTTATGTTGCAACGGATACAATCACTTTTTTTGCTAATGGCAGCTGCAGCCATGCTGACGGCTTCGGTTACCCCCCTGGCTACCTTTACCTACAATGGGGATGAGGTGCTCTTCGAAGCAATGGGGATCTACCTCAACGGATCACTCTCCGATTCCACCTGGGGCCTTTTTGTGATAGGAGCCATCAGCTCCCTGCTTTCGCTGGTGACCCTTTTCCTCTACAAAAAAAGGATGTTACAGATCAGGCTATCGATCTTTAACACGGTGGTGATGGTGGGATTTTACCTCTTTTTCGGATTTTTGCTCTATCGGGTCAATGACGTGGATAACCTGCATTTCCAGCGTGTGGGAGTGGGGATCATCATGCCGGTGATTGCCATTATCCTGACCATCCTTGCCATCCGGAGAATTGGAGCCGATGAAGCATTGGTGAGATCGCTCAACCGATTGAGGAGGTAAGAGCGATGTTCAACCGCCATCTCTTTCACCCTGCCGGGCCTTCCCCCCAATCGTGATTCAGAACGACCACTCCTCTGAAGTCCTGGCTTTTCGTACATCATTTTTTACCGGTACTTCCGCTTTGGTCTCAATCGGCGTTGTGATGCTATTCTGTACACCTGCCCCTTTATAGTAGGTGCGTACCTGTGGCATGATCTCCGTGATGCGAGCTATGCGTTTACTGTCGGTGGGGTGTGTGCTTAGGAACTCAGGGATTGACCCACTCTGAGAGCTCTGGGCCATCCTCTCCCAGAAGGGTACTGCCACCTGTGGGTCATAGCCTGCCATGGCCATCAGGATCAACCCGATCTCATCGGCTTCATACTCCTGTTTGCGTGCATAGGGCATCATCACCCCATATTGGGCACCCAGTCCAAAAACGGTGCTGCCCAGCTGTTGCATCGCCTGAGAGTTGCCGAGAAGTCCTTCTGCTATGCTACCCCCATATTGCAGGGCAATCTGCTGGCTCAGTCGTTCGTTGGAGTGGCGGGCAATGACATGCGCAATCTCATGACCAATCACCACAGCCAACGCCTCCTCCGTACCGGTCACCGGCAGCAGTCCCGTGTAGATGACAACTTTCCCTCCCGGCATGGCAAAGGCGTTTACACTGTTTTCGTTCACCAGGTTGAATTCCCACGCAAAGTTTTCCAGCTCGGATTGATAACCATTGTTGGTGTAGAATGTCTCTACCGCCTTGGCTATACGGGTGCCGATGCGGTTGACCATTTGTGCATTTGCCGTGCCGCTCTCTATGGTTGCACTGTGCATGAAATCCTGATACTGTTGCAGGCTAAGGGCTAACACTTCGTCGTTAGAAACCAGTTGCAACTGACGTCGCCCGGTAAAGGGAACACTGCCGCAGGATGAAGCCAATATGCCCGTTAGGAGCAGGGTAAAGGTGATTTGGAGTGTCGTGAGTGATCGTTTCTGTTTCATTTTGTTCTTTGCTAAGGATTTGATACCAATGTGGGTGATCATTTTGATGATGGCTTGTATAAGACAAATGTATCAAAAAAAAATGATTGGCATGATGGAATAACGCCAATGATTAAACAGTTTTCCAGAAAAGTAGTTTATCAGCGGTCTTTCTTTTTTTACTTTTGATTTTATCCTCAATTTGCTTATCTTTGGGCAATTTTTATGGATCATTTCACCATGGCTCCCAACTTAATTGTAGGGGGTCCCTGTTTTTCATATATTATAGATCTATGTCTTCTAAAGAAACGAACGACGACGATATCAAAGACAACAATGATGCCATGGAGGAGGCTGACCCCGATCTCACTGGCAGAATCATATCCGGCGGCTCCAAGGTTCCGGTACGACTGAGCGAAGACAGCT
>JAHDQF010000028.1 GCA_018433945.1 Proteiniphilum sp.
ACACTAATGGAACCAGTCCGCCGTTGGTTCTTCACACAAAATACAAAAAATGAGAATGATAAAAACGAATAATTAACAAGAAATCTGCATATGCGCTAAACAACTTTAGCTTTTACGCTACTGCGGAAATTAGTACAACTATAATATATTGCTGATATGACCCAGTTCCCAGGTACATTACTTCGCCGAGATACTTACATTGATAGAATAAAACCATTCATGCGTACTTCAATCGTCAAAGTCATGATAGGCCATCGCCGTGTTGGTAAGAGTTTTATCCTATTCCAACTTATTGAGCTTATTAAAAATGAGGAACCAGATGCCAATATTATTTATATCAATAAAGAGGATATTGAATTTACTGACATGATATCCTATCAGGAATTACACAAATATATTTCGGACAGGCTTGCCCAGGATAGAAAGAACTATATATTTGTTGATGAGATTCAGGAAATTACCGATTTTAGAATTGCCATTAGGTCACTGGCACTGGATAACAATAATGATATTTATATAACAGGCAGTAATGCTGAGATGTTCTCCGCTGATTTAGCAAATGAGCTGGGTGGCAGATATATAGAATTCCGGATTTACAGTCTCTCCTACCTTGAATTTCTGGATTTCCACAAGTTGCCGAACAGTGATGATTCACTCGAAAAATACATGCATTTCGGAGGGTTGCCCTATTTGATGCATCTTCCACTGGAGGAGTATGTTGTGATGGAATACATCCGCAGCGTTTATGCAACGATTGTATTGCGTGATGTAATACAGAGAAAGAATATCCGGAATGCAGCTTTTCTTGAACAACTCATCCGCTTTTTGGCAGACAATGTGGGGAGTCTTTTCTCATCAAAGAGTATCAGTGATTTTTTAAAGAACCAAAAAGTCAGTATTTCACCTTATACCGTCTCAGAATATGCGGATGCACTAGCTGAAGCGTTTATTGTTCATCGGATAGGGCGATACGATATAACAGGGAAAAAAAATTTCGAACGGGGTGAAAAATATTATTTCGAAAATATGGGTATTCGGAATGTTATTGCCGGATATAAACTGCAGGACAGGGCAAAACGGCTTGAAAACATTGTGTGTAATCATCTGCTGTTTTGCGGATATGATGTTAAAGTTGGCACCCTCAACCCGGAAGAGATCGATTTTGTATGTACAAGAGGTGGCGAGACACTTTACATTCAGACGGCCATTGCATTATCGTCTCCTGAAACCATTAAACGTGAGTTTGGCAATCTTTTAAAAATCAAAGATAATTATCCAAAGATAGTGGTATCCTGGGAAAAGGCTTTTGAGAACAGTTTTGAAGGAATATCACACATGTATATTCGTGATTTTCTCTCATCTACGCTAACTCGCGAATTGTCATAATATTTCGAATCTGTAATAAAATAAGTGTTCTTTTGCCACGAATTTAAAGAAGACAGAAGAGATTTAGATTGAACAAGCACCGATTCTTGTCGACGTCACTACTACGGGTGTAGGTAAAATAACTTTGTCGGAAGGAGACTTTGGTGAGATCATCTATGATCCTGGACAACGCGAGTGGCAGGACAAAAAGTATTTGTATCCCATTCCCGAAGCCGACAGACTTAAAAACCCAAATCTGGGACAAAACCCGGGTTGGTAATCCTATTTTTATTAAATTTGTGAGCCCGGTAAATCGATCGGGCTCATTTAAAAAAAACAGAATATGAGAACAATCATCATTTGGATGTCCCTTCTCTTTTTATCTGCAACCTCGCTTTCATCCCAGAACATGCACGGATCTTCGTTAAATATCGCCACTTTTAATATCCGGATGGATACCCCAAAAGACAGCCTGGATGCATGGAGTCACCGCAAAGAGATGGTAAATGGTCTGATTCGCTTTCATGATTTCGACATTTTCGGCATACAGGAGGGATTTCACCATCAGATCATGGATATCCTGGAACCCGGAGATTACGCCTATGTGGGTGTAGGTCGTGATGACGGGAAAGAAGCGGGTGAGCATTCGGCCATCATTTACAAGAGAGAAAGATTTCTGGTTTTGGATAAGGGGGATTTCTGGTTTTCCGAAACACCCGATATCCCCGGAAAGGGATGGGATGCAACCTGTTGTAACCGAATCTGTTCCTGGGCAAAGTTTAAAGATGTTGCATCCGGAAAAGCGTTTTACTTCTTTAATGTTCACTATGATCATCAGGGAAAAGAAGCCCGCAGACAATCATCGCTCTTGTTGATGAAAAAAATCCGTCAGCTCGCCAAAGGTTATCCCGTAATTTGTACCGGCGACTTTAATGCGACCCCCGATTCAGAACCCATTCAAATCATTCTCGAAGACGGATTGCTCAACGATTCATACCGGGTTAGCCTGCAGCCTCCTTATGGAACAACCGGCACCTTTAACTCCTTTCATTTACAAGCGGAAATGACCAGCAGAATTGATTATATCTGGACTACCAAAGATATTATGGTGAAGACATACGGGGTGCTGAATGATGTGCAGTATGGTCATTTTCCTTCGGATCACTTTCCGGTGATGATTAACGTAAGTTTTTAGATATTTCCGATAATCTGTCGTGTTGTCCACATCGATGCTGCCACGATGCAAAAAATCGCCGGATCAAAATAATTGTATCCGGCGATTTTTATCAAAAAAGGTTTGAGAGCGGAGTTTCGCTCAAATTTCCGGCATAAATGAGGAAGTTAGTTACTTTGCTTTTCCCTGATTGGCAACGGCCTCCATCAGCTTCTTGATCTCTTCGGGGTCGCCCAGGGAGTAATCTTTCTGCAGGTTCATCTCATCATCGAACTCAAACACATAGGGCACGGCAGTAGGGAGGTTGAGGCTCACGATTTCTTCATCGGAAATGTTTTTCAGATGCTTGATGATGCCCCTCAGGCTGTTTCCGTGCGCAGCCACGATGGTTTCGTTGTATTTGGTCTTCATCTCCGGAACGATGGTATTGTTCCAGTAGGGCAGAATGCGTTCTACCGTATCTTTCAGCGCTTCGGTAAGGGGGAGGTCTTTTTCATCCACTCCCCTGTATCGTGGGTCCTGAAACGGAGATCGTGGATCATCTTTTTCCAGGGGCAGTGGCGGCACATCGTAGCTGCGGCGCCAGATGAGTACCTGCTCGTCACCATATTTGGCAGCTGTTTCGGCCTTGTTCAGTCCCTGCAGCATGCCGTAATGTTTTTCGTTCAACCGCCAGGTCTTCTCTACCGGAATCCAGTCCAGATCCATCTCATCGAGGATCACATTCAATGTTTTCACTGCCCTCTTCAAGTAAGAGGTATAGGCTTTTTCAAATTGAAACCCTTCTTGTTTCAGGTATTTACCTGCTTTATGGGCTTCCTCAATCCCTTTCTCGGTGAGATCTACATCGGTCCAGCCGGTAAAACGGTTCTCCTTGTTCCAGACACTTTCGCCGTGGCGAATCAATACTACTTTCTTCATACACTTATTTTATTTTGTGGGTAAATAGGGTCTATTGCTGCATGCTGGTTCACGCTGTACAAAACTACATAAAATCGGCTTAATTTGTAGCATGGGGCGGCAAATTTCTCTGCACATCTCCCGCTTCCATCCGATTCAGCTGTCTCAGCTGGATCAGCAGCAGATAGATCGACAGCAGGGCTGCCAGCGTGTCAGAGACAGGCATTGCGATCCACAATCCGTCGAGTCCCCATAAACGGGGTAGGAAGATGATGCCCGGTATCATAAATATCAGTTGCCGGCTCAGGCTCTGAATGATGGATTTGGCTGCGAACCCGATGCTCTGGAAGAAGCTGGACGATACAATCTGAAACCCCACCAATGGCAGGGCTGCCACGGCAATGCGGATGCCTCTTTTGGTGATGCCCATCAGTTCGGCATCGGCGGTAAAGGTGGCGGCAAAAAGTCCCGGGAAAAATGTCCCGATCAGGAAACCGGCCACGGTGATCAGCGACGCTATCTTCAGCGAATAAAAAAGTGTCTCGCGCACTCTCTTGTAATTGCCGGCCCCGTAGTTATAGCCGATGATCGGCTGGGTACCCTGGTTGAGGCCCATGATGATCATCAGAAAGATCATCAGCACGGTGTTGATGATGCCGTAGGCTCCCACAGCCAGGTCGCCACCGTAACGTAAGAGGGAGGTATTCATCAATAGTGCGACACCCGATGCTGCTACCTGCATGCTGAAAGGCGACATTCCGATGGAAATGATGGAAATAATGATCTTCCTGTCGAGCCGTATGTTTCTCCGTCGCAGGCGGATCAGGCTGCTCTCCTGCAGAAAATGATGCATGACAAAAAGCATCCCGATAAACATGGATATCACGGTTGCCCACGCTACCCCCTTAATCCCTAAATCAAAACCATACAAAAAGATCGGCGTGAGAATGAGACTGAAAACGGCGCCGATGAGCATGGTGATCATCGCCTTCTTTGGATATCCCGAAGAACGCATCATCGCGTTGAAATTATAAGCAAGGCTTACGAACACATTCCCCAACAACACAATCTGCAGGTAATCATGGGCGTAAGGCAGGGTTTGGTCACTCGCCCCAAATGCCCGCAGGATGGGGTCGAGATATATCAGGAAAAGGGTGATGAAGACGGCATTCAGCATCACTGTTAACAGCAGCGAGTTTCCCAGTATCTTTTCGGCGGTCTCCTTGTCTCTTTTTCCCAGGCTGATGGAAATGCGCGCTGCTGCACCGGCACCCACCAGCATGCCCAGGGAGGAGGTGAGATTCATTACCGGGAAGGTGATGGCCAAACCGGAGATGGCCAGTGCACCCACACCCTGCCCGATGAAGATACGCCCAATCACATTGTACATCACAGAGACCATAGTCCCCACGATGCCCGGCAGTGCATAGTCCCACACCAGACTGCTGATCTTTTTGGTTTGGAAAGCTATTTCTTTTTCTGTTTGCAAAATATAAAATTCTAATAACCTATTTTATTCTCATACTCTCAAGTGCCAGCCTGTCAGGTTCCTGCTTGCCGCGGTTGCCGATCAGTGCCAGGTTGCGGAGGGTTTGGTCGATATCCTCATCGGCAATTTCCTCCTGAGCTGTCACAGGGAATGCAAAAATAGTCATAATTCTTCACAATCACAGTTTGAAGGGTGACTCCTTTTTTTTGGCTGAGGCCTTGTATTTTCCGATAATTGATTCTATCTTTGGATGTTAATCTGTTGCGTGATGAATAGTCAGGAGCAGTTACTACACTACGTCTGGAAGTACCGGTTGTATCCCTCCGGCAGCCTGGTAACCGCTGATGGCAACCGGGTGGAGGTGATTGATCCGGGGTTGCAAAACATGCATGCCGGTCCCGATTTCTTCAATGCCAAAGTGCGAATCGGTGATGTCTTGTGGGCCGGTAATGTGGAGATTCACACCTCATCGGCAGAATGGTATCTACATGGGCATCACCTCGATCCGGTATACAACTCAGTGATTCTTCATCTTGCCGGCCGGATCAACAGAGAGGTGCTGAATCAAAAAGGAGAGAGCGTACCCCAGTTGTTGCTGCCTCTTCCCGAAAGAGTGAGCGCAAACGCTGACTATCTGCTGCAGAGTGATCATCCTCTTCCCTGCCGTGATTTTCTCGCCTCCATGGATCAACGGCTGATCCGCTCATGGTTGGATGATCTTAGCCTGGAGCGGTTGGAGCGCAAGTGCAACGAGATAGACACCCACCTGGAATGTTTTCACCACTCATGGGATGAGGTTTTTTATGTGATTCTCACACGGAACTTCGGCTTCGGCATCAACAGCCGGCCGTTCGAGTTGCTGGCACTCTCAATCCCATTCAATTATATCCTGAGGCACAACGATGAGCTGATGATGGTGGAGGCATTGCTTTTCGGGCAGGCTGGCCTGCTGATGGAGCCTGGAGTGAATGATCCATATTACCGCCAACTGCAGTCAGACTATCAATTCCTCAGTGCCAAGTATGGGTTGAAAAGCCTGGAGAGCCACCTGTTCCGGAAGATGAGGATCCGTCCCCACTCTTTCCCTCACGTTCGTATTGCCCAGTTAGCCTCACTCCTTCAGCAGTCGGGTCGCCTATTCTCAACGATCCTTGAAACAGAAGATCTTCTCCGGCTCACACAGCTCTTCCGCTGTGAACCCTCTCCCTATTGGTCCACCCATTACTCCTTTGGGAAGGTGTCGCCCAAAACAACCAAATCACTCGGGGCTGCTTCTATTGACATCCTGCTCATGAACACCGTTGTCCCAATTTTGTTTGCATACGGTAGATATACCGACCTGGAAGAGTATTGCGAAAGGGCCTTGAAGCTGTTATCCTCTCTCAAGCCGGAGAAAAACAGGATCACACGTATGTTTCTGGATGTTGGGATTGAGCCTGCCAGTGCTTTCCATAGCCAGGCATTGATACAGCTCAAAAAGGAGTATTGTGATCCCAAAAAGTGCCTATATTGCAGGATAGGTCATTCCCTTCTTTCCTCTCCGGAACCATTTATTCGTTGATCTTTCAGCGCTATTTTCACTAATTTTCTGAATTCATTTTCAATAAAATGGGTAAATGATTGTATTTTTGCCGGGGGAATTGACAAACTCATTCGAACGCAGTACAATGTTGAACAAAATTTTCTCATTTTTCTCGTTTCTATTTCTTGCAATGACATCTGTGGTTGTCCTTTATTCCTGCGCCAACATTGCAGCCCCCACGGGTGGTGCATATGATGTGGATCCACCGGTGGTGAGACGTTCAACACCCGATTTCAACGCACGCAACAGCACCACTAAAAGAATTGAGATTGAATTCGATGAGAACATCAAGATCAAAACACCCAATGAGAAGGTGATCATCACCCCACCTCAGCAGAGCATGGCGGTGATTCGATCCATCGGCAGAAAGGCAGTGGTGGAACTAAACGATGAGCTGCTGCCAAACACCACCTATACCATTGACTTCACCGATGCAATTGTGGACAATAACGAAGAGAATCCCCTCGAGAATTTTGTCTTTTCCTTTTCCACCGGCGATCAGCTCGATACATTGTCGATCTCGGGCAAGGTATTGTCGGCATCCGATCTGGAACCTGCTACCGGTATCTATGTGGGTATCCACTCTAACTTCGATGATACCGTTTTCACCCGTGTCCCCTTTGAACGCATCTCCCGCACCGATTCACGCGGTCAGTTTACTGTCAGGGGAATGTCGCCGGGAAAGTACAGGGTCTTTGCGTTGGGTGACCTGAACAGAGATTACAAGTATGACAATCCGCAGGAGGTGATTGCTTTTCTCGATTCAACGGTTACACCCTCAGTGATGCCGGCAGTACGCCAGGATACCATCTTTCTTGACAGCCTCACCATTGACACCATCAAAACGGTTCAATATACCCGTTTTCTGCCGGATAATTTACTGCTACGCTCTTTTGTGACTGATTTTCAGCGGAAATACCTGCAGCAGCATGAGCGTCCTGAACCGCATCGTCTCCTGCTGCAGTTTGCTGCACCCGCCCCTATGCCCACATTCACACTCATGCGTCCCGAACAGCCCGATAAGGAGTGGTATGTCCTGGAAAAAAACAGAGGGAATGACTCTCTGCAACTATGGATTACCGACTCCCTGGTGTACCGCGAGGATTCCCTCATAATGAAAATCAACTATTTTCGAACCGATTCCCTCAATCGTGATTACATCGACACCGACACGCTTTTATTTACCGTTCGAGGAGCAGCACGACAGCGACGGACGGAAAGGCAAACGAAAAAGGATGAAAGTGATACCATTGCAGAACCCATCTCTTTTCTGGAGATGAAAACGAATCTACAGAGCACGTTTGAACTCTTCAACCCCGTGCGGATAGAGTTTGCTGAGCCGGTGGTGCGGTTCGACTCCACCTTCCTGCAACTGCTCCTTCAGGAGGACTCACTCTTTCATCCTACACCCTATCGTTTTGAGAGGGATACACTTAACCCCCGTAGATACATTGTTCGAACCTCCTGGGTGCCTGGAGGGAAATACAAACTGGTGGTCGATTCTGCCGCCATCATCAGCCATTACGGACGCTGGAACAATGGTTTTGAACAGGCT
Source organism: Proteiniphilum sp. (assembly GCA_018433945.1). GTDB lineage: Bacteria > Bacteroidota > Bacteroidia > Bacteroidales > Dysgonomonadaceae > Proteiniphilum. Next base: position 8,066 of record JAHDQF010000028.1, read on the forward strand.
TTCACCGTGAAGGATCTGGATCAGTATGGCAATCTGGAGATGGTGATCAGCGGTATCCCTGAAGGGAAAGCTGCTTTTGTGGAGCTGCTGAACAAAGAAGATAAACCTTTTCGGAAAAGTTCTGTCAAAGAGAACAGCGCCCGCTTTCAGGATCTGCTCCCCGGTGAGTTTTATGCACGCCTGGTGATCGACGAGGATGGGGATGGTTACTGGACCACCGGCAACTATGAGGCAAACCGCCAACCGGAACTGGTTTTCTATTATCCCGGTAAGCTCGTAATCAGGGCTTTCTCTGATCATCTCGAAGATTGGGACATCGAAAGTGTGCCGGTGATCCGGCAAAAACCGCTGGAGATCACCAAGAATAAACCGGAACAAAAGAAAAGGAGAGATCCCAATATGGAAAGAGAAAGAACGCAACAGCAGCAAAGCTCGCCCTTTTCTGGTGCGGGGGGAGGCAGAAGTATTGGCGGAACGGGCGGTATGCGCCAGATGTAGGTTCGCAATAATGCGGATCGATTCAAAAAAAAAACAGTTGTGAGGATGTACAGAAAAAAACATTTCATATTCATGCTTGTGCTTTCCATCTTTCCGCTTTTCACCATGGGAGTGAGCGGACAGTGCAAGGTGCAAAATAAGGCATTTGCAAACGGAGAGGAGATCACATATGACCTCTATTTTAATTATGGGATCATCAATGCACGGGCAGGCAAGGGTATACTCTCGGTAACCGATGCCAATTACCGCGGCGTGAATGCCTTTAAGACGGTGATGACCCTCAATACCTCCGGGTTTGCTGGAAATTTCTACTCGGTGAACGATACCCTCACCTCCTATGTGGATAAGGATCTGCGACCACTGCTCTTTACCAAGGAGGCGGCAGAGGGAAAAGACTATTCCGTGGAACGGCAGGCATACAGCTATCAGGGCAATCAGATCACCATTCGTACCGTGCGCACCAGGAACGGTGAAGAACGGTTCGACGAAACCATCACCACCGACCGTTGTACCTACGACTACCTCTCGGTGCTCTCCTATGTGCGCAACATCGATTACACGGGTATGAACCCAGGTGACAGCCACTACATCCAGTTTATTTCCGGAAGAAAACTGGTAGATATGCATGTCATTTATCTGGGTACATCATCCTTCAAAGCAAACAACGGCAAACAATATGAGGTAATCAACATCTCCATGACCATCAAGGATGATGCTTTCACTAACCAGCAAGAGGCGTTGAAAGCCTCTCTTACCAACGATGAGAACCGAATTCCAGTGGTAATTGATACACATCTCAAACTGGGTATGGTGCATGCAGTACTCAAAAATGTCTCCGGGCTCAGACATTGATCAGGATATCAGTGGCAAAGCCGGACGAGGGTGATTAAAGAAATTTATCCGTAAATATGGTGTGGCGATTCCCCGAAAATCACCGAAAAGAACCTATCTTTGTGATTCAACAAAGATTACCGAAGGTATGGATGATCAGAATCAATTTACAAAAATACCAGAGCCGGCACTTCGAAGGCTCCCCTGGTATCTCTCGTATGTGAAATTACTCAAGAGCCAGGGGGAGACAATTGTCTCCTCCACTCAGATCGCCAGGAAGATTGATGTCTCCCCCTCGCAGATCGCTAAAGACCTCTCTTATGTGGATATTCATGGCAAGACCAGGGTAGGATATGAGATTGACGACCTGATCCGTGTACTGGAGACCTTTCTCGGATTCACCAGGACACACAGAGCCGTGCTCTTTGGTGTGGGCAGCCTGGGGGCTGCACTGCTTTCCGACTCCGGCCTGGAACAATATGGCCTGAAAATCATTGCCGGTTTCGATGTGAAAGAGTCGGTGGTGAATAAAAAAATCCATGCCATTCCGGTCTATCATTCCGATCAGTTTATCGAGAGAAACAGCACCATCGGGGCTGAAATAGGGATTCTAACCGTACCACCTGGTATTGCTCAGGAGGTGTCAGATTTTATGATCCGCGGGGGGATCAAGGGAATATGGAATTTCACTCCCTTCCGCATCCGCGTACCGGATGGAGTGGTGTTGCAGAACACATCGCTGTATGCCCATCTGGCAGTCATGTTTAACCGTTTGTTGTCATGAAGATATTTGCAGTGGGACTCAACTATGCTTCGCACAATAAAGAGATGGAGCGTATGTTTGAAAGCAAAGAGCCGGTGCTGTTCATGAAGCCCGACACCGCATTGCTCAAAGATGGGAAGCCTTTTTTTCTGCCCGACTTTTCTGAAGATGTGCAGTATGAAACCGAACTGGTGGTCAGGGTTTGCCGCTTGGGAAAGAATATTGCAGAACAATTTGCCCATCGTTATTATGACCAGGTTACTGTGGGAATCGATTTCACCGCACGAGACCTGCAGAAGAAACAGAAAGAGCTGGGGTTGCCTTGGGAGATCGCCAAAGGATTTGATCAATCGGCAGCTGTGGGTGCCTTTCTCTCTAAGGAGGAGATTGGAGCGTTACAGGAGCTCAATTTCCGGCTTGACATCAATGGGGAGACTGTACAACAGGGGAACAGCCGGGAGATGATCTACTCCATTGACCGGATCATTGCTTTTATCAGCCGTTTCTTCACCCTGAAGATGGGTGACCTCATCTTTACCGGCACCCCAGCAGGGGTCGGCCCTGTAAGGATCAACGATCACCTGCAGGGGTTTATCGAAGAGAGGAAAGTGCTCGACTTCCGGGTAAAATAACCATTCAGACACCATCATAACGAACAATCATGAAAAGAATCATCCCACTCATCATTGTCATATGCACCCTCTTTAACTTTGACCGCTCATCGGCACAGGATTACAACCCCATACCGGTAGCTATGCCCTCACTGCTGTTTGCCCCCGACGCCAGGGCAGGTGGAATGGGTGATATGGGTGGGGCCACAATGCCCGACCTTTACGCGCAACACTGGAACGCAGCCAAGTATCCTTTTATCAGTGCTGATGCGGGTGTGGCTTTCTCCTATACCCCCTGGCTAAGCAAGCTGGTAAACGATATTCACCTGCTCTATGCCACGGGATATTGGAAACCTTCAAACAATGCGGAGGATGCCCTGAGTGCTTCATTACGCTATTTCACCCTGGGCAGCATTGAGGTGAACAACCTGAACGGTGAGTTCTGGCAGCGTGTCTCTCCCCATGAACTGGCATTCGACCTGGCTTACTCTCGAAAACTGACCGAGACCTTTGCCGGATCGGTGACATTGCGTTACTTGCGGGCCGACTATTCAACGGGTGACGATGAAACGACACCGGGAAACGCCTTTGCCGCCGATCTCGCGGGATACAACGAGGGGTATGTTACCCTGGGCCGGTCGGAAGCACTCCTGGGACTGGGCTTTTCGCTCTCCAATATAGGCACTAAGATCTCCTACGACGGGGGGAACAGCTCCATGTTCCTGCCTGCTAACATGCGGGTGGGTGCATCATTGGGATACCCGCTCGATGAGCGGCACACCATCTCAATGAGTGCCGATCTGAATAAACTGCTGGTGCCAACCCCACAGTTGCCGGGGGAGGAAGAGACGGCAGAGGAATCACAAAGACGTATCGATGATTACAACAGCATCTCATCTATTGGCGGCCTGTTTCGGTCGTTTAGCGATGCTCCGGGAGGATTCCGGGAGGAGCTCCAGGAGGTGAACTGGTCACTCGGTGCGGAGTACAGCTATCTCAATCAGTTTTCATTGCGTACCGGTTATTACCATGAAGATGCCTACAAGGGCAACCGGCGTTATGTCACTTTCGGTGCCGGTTTCAGAACAGAGGCATTCCTGATTGATGTGGCATACCTGCTCTCCACTGCTCACTCCAATCCACTCGACCAGACTCTGCGCATCTCACTGGGTTTCAATCTGGAGAGAATGGGTAAAATAATGAGATAAGGATGAACATCAGGATAGGATTCGGTTACGACATGCACCGCCTGAAAGAGGGGCGCCCTCTCTGGATGGGAGGAATACAACTCGATTACAGGCTCGGCCTGGATGGCCACTCTGATGCGGATGTGTTGATACATGCTATCTGCGATGCATTGCTGGGCGCCGCCAACCTGCGTGACATAGGGTTTCATTTCCCCGACACCTCCCCGGCATTTAAGGGGGCAGACAGCAAGAAACTGTTGAAAGAGGCCATTGTGCTATTACAAAAAGAGGGTTATCGGGTGGGAAATATTGATGCTACAGTCTGCGCCGAACAGCCCCGGCTGAATCCCCACATTCCGGCTATGCAGGCAAAACTCGCCGATCTGATGGGGATCACTGCCGATGCCGTATCCATCAAGGCAACCACATCGGAGAAGATGGGCTTCGTTGGCAGGGAGGAAGGGATTACCGCTTATGCCGTGGCACTGATTGTTAAAGAGTAGTCTGTCATGAGGCGATTCAGGTGGGTGCAGCGGTTCAGGCAGTCGAGAGGATATGGTGTTCACTCTCCCTTTGCTTATGAGCTGATCCGTAAGGTACTCTCATCCGGCATGCATTACTATGCGTTTGATGAGATTGCTGATTATCTTGCTGCACATCACCCGGAAATTTCTCTCAACCCCCCGCTTCATCACCTCTCTTTCAGGCTTGTGAATCATTTTAAGGCAAAAGATATTCTGGAACTCCATTCCGGGATTGGCGTGAATAGCTTATACCTCTCCTCTCCCGGTAGAGATATCCATTGCACCTGTGTGGAGGAAAGAGCAGAGCAAATAACCTTTGCCAGGGAACTGACCATGCCAAGAAGCAGCCAATTCACCCTACTCAATCAGTTGCCGGAAGAGGGAACTTATGATGCCATTTTTATTTATCATGGAGAGGGGAGATCTCTTTCTCCCGATTCACTTATGCGCCTGAGTCGCCCCGATACTTTCTGGGTGGTTTACCCGGTGAATACTCCCCTGAGCAAACAATTTTGGCGCAATATCGTTAATGATGAACGGGTAGGGACCACTTTCGATAAGAAAGATATTGGAATTGCCTTTCTGAGGCAGACATACAGTAAGTTACATTATTTTATTTAGTCCCTGGTTCAAGGTTCGAAGTTTAAAGTTAGCCGGTTAATCGGTTTGTTTGTTTAAAATAGCGGACCGCTTACAGCTTACCACTTATCGCTATAAGAATGAAAAAAAGCATCATCTATACAAAGACAGGAGACAAGGGTACCACCGCTCTGGTTGGCGGCACAAGGGTACCCAAGACGCACCTCCGACTGGAGGCTTATGGCACCCTCGATGAGCTGAACAGCCACATAGGGTGGCTGAACTGTTTGATCAGTGACCCGGAGGATCACGCCTTCCTCCTCTATCTTCAGCACAAACTGTTTACCCTTGGCTCCTATCTCGCTACCGAAACGGAGATCAAAGAGCCTCTTCCCGCCAGCAACATCACTGAAAAAGATATCACCCGTATTGAGACGCAAATCGACAAAACCGATGCCCTGCTGCCGCGGCTGAACCGTTTTGTGTTGCCGGGCGGCAATGAGCCGGCATCAAGAGCACATATCTGCCGTACAGTGGCCCGCAGGGCCGAGCGTTTGGCCTACCATGTTGCTGAATCCTATCCTGTTTCTGAAGAGGCGCTCATCTTCTTAAACCGTCTATCCGATTACTTTTTCGTACTGGCGCGCAAGGAGGGGAGTAAAACCGCTGAAGAAATATTCTGGGAACAAGGTGATATATGAAAACTTTTTATACATTTGCGGAAATTTTGAGACAAACAAAAAAAAGATTTTTCAATGTATTGGACACTAGAACTGGCATCCAAGCTCGAAGATGCCCCTTGGCCCGCTACAAAGGATGAGCTGATAGATTATGCCCAGCGCTCGGGTGCGCCCCTGGAGGTGATCGAGAACCTTCAGGAGATAGAAGAGGATGGCGAGGTGTTTGAGTCAATTGAAGACATCTGGCCGGATTATCCCAGCAAGGAGGATTTTTTCTTTAACGAGGATGAATATTGATCTCGTCAGGAGCACACACAAAAAAACAGATCCCGACTGATAATTCAAGCGGGATCTGTTTTTTTAGGTGGCTGCGGCATCTCTACGGCAACACTATTGAGTGCCTTCCCTGCACCCTGGGGTGAGGAGAGCCCTGCCCGTTTCAGATCAGTTGATCGATCTTTTCGGTGAACATGTGCTTGGCACCGGCACCCACTATCTTGTCTACCACCTCACCATTTTTGATGAAGAGCACCGTGGGGATGTTGCGGATACCATACCTTGAAGTGGTGTCATTGTTGTTGTCCACATCCAGCTTGCCAACCACCACACGATCCTTGTATTCTTCGCTTATCTGTTCGATGATTGGTCCTACCATCTTGCAAGGGCCACACCATTCTGCCCAGAAATCGATCACTACCAGTTTGTCTGTTTGCAACACTTCCTCTATGTTCGCGTCTGTAATTTGAAGAGCCATATTTCTTTGTTTAGTTTTGATTGTAATTAATTGATTTTGAAGTCGATGTTTAGATCATCCCTCAGAGAGTCCACCAGATGCTTGTTTACCTTGATTCTGGTAGGGCGGGAGAACAACTGAATGTTCATGTGCCGCTCCTCACCGATGATCTGGAAATATAACAATGAATTTCCCGAATTGTTTTTCATCAATGCTGATAATTCCGTAACAGTGGTGTCATTCAGCTTAGAAAGCGGTATCTGAAGCGTGATCTTCGATACCAGTTTCTCCTTTACTTCCGGGAGCAGGTTGATGGTGTTTATCTTCACCTCTAACTCATTTTCACGGTAGCGCTTGGGCTGCACCTTGGCCTCGATGTACACCGAGAGACCGATGCGGGCATAACGGCCGAAGTTGACGCTGTCTTCGCCGAAGAGCGCTATCTCGTAGCTCCCTACATAATCTTCAATCTTGAAGATGGTATAGGGTGAGCCTCGCTTGGTTTGGCCCTCCCTTACCGCGGTGATGATGCCGCCAAAGGTGATATCCATCCCATTCAGCTCTTCGAGATCCTGCAGCCGCACCGTGTTGGCATTGCAGACATCCTTCAGGATGAACTCATATTCATCCAGCGGGTGTGCCGAGAGATAAATGCCAATCAGCTCCCGCTCCTTGTTGAGCCGTTCCAGGTCGGACCAGCGCGTTGCCTGCGGTATTTCGGGACGGGTAATCTGGAAAGAGGTGTCATCGCCGAAGAGAGAGGTCATAGCCCCCTGTTTGTCCTGCTGGTACTTGCTTCCGTAGCGGATCAGCGTCTCCAGGAACTCCTCTCCTTTGCTGTTGACGGCGTTGAACTGCTCGCGGTGAATGCCCGGCAGTGAGTCGAAAGCACCTGCGAGTGCCAGTGCCTCAATGGTTTTCTTGTTGCAGGAGGAGAGGTTCACCCGTTCCACAAAGTTGAAGATGTCGGCATAGGGGCCGTTTTGTTCCCTCTCTGCAATGATATCGTTCGCTGCACCTTGTCCCACGCTCTTAATGGCGGCCAGACCGAAGCGGATATCCCCCTCTTTGTTGACAGAGAACTTGAGAAACGACTCATTCACGTCGGGGCAGAGCACGTTCATCCCCATCGCCTTACACTCATCCATGAACTTGGTGATCTCGGTGATGTTGTTCAGGTTGTTGGAGAGTACCGCCGCCATGTATTCCGACGGGTAGTTGGCCTTGAGCCAGGCGGTCTGGTAGGCTACCATGGAGTAGCAGGTGGCGTGTGACTTGTTGAAAGCGTAGGAGGCGAACTTCTCCCAGTCGGCCCAGATCTTGTTGAGAATTTTCTCCTGATATCCGTTTTGCTTGCCTCCCGTCAGGAACTTTTCCTTGAGGGCGGTCATCTTGTCGATCATCTTCTTACCCATCGCCTTGCGCAGCTCATCCGACTGGCCGCGGGTGAAGCCTGCCAGTAGTCGGGAGAGGAGCATCACCTGCTCCTGGTAAACAGTGATGCCGTAGGTCTCGCTCAGGTACTTTTCCATCACCGGCAGGTCGTAGCTGATCTCCTCTCTGCCATGCTTACGTGCAATGAAGGAGGGGATGTAGTCCATCGGACCGGGACGATAGAGGGCGTTCATGGCGATCAGGTCTTCAAATTTGCTGGGTTGCAGCTCCTTGAGGTACTTCTGCATGCCGGCCGACTCAAACTGGAAAGTGCCGGTGGTCTGTCCGTTGCAGTAGAGCCGGTAGGTGGCCGCATCATTCATGTCGATCTGATCGATGTTGATCTTCACCCCGCGCGTCTGTTCAATGGTGGTCAGCGCATCTTTGATGATGGAGAGGGTCTTGAGGCCCAGGAAGTCCATCTTGATCAGTCCGGTCTCCTCGATTACCGACCCCTCGTATTGGGTGACCAGCAACTTCTCGCGGGTCTCCTTGTCTTCTGCCGTACTGATCGGCACCACGTCCGATATATCACTCTGGCCGATGATGACACCACAAGCATGTACCCCGGTATTGCGTACGTTGCCCTCCAGCATCCCGGCATACTTGAGGGTGTCCCTCACCAGCGGGTCGCTGCTGTTGGCCGCCTCCTTCAGCTCCGGCACATTGTCGATGGCCACCCGTAGGTTCACCTTTTTCACGTTGGGGATCCTGTCGGGGATCAGCTTCGCCAGGCGGTTTGACTCCGAGAGAGGCAGCTTGTGCACCCTGGCCACATCCTTGATGGAAGATTTTGTCGCCATGGTGCCGTAGGTGATGATGTGGGCCACCTTCTCGCTGCCATACTTTTCGGTCACCCATCGCAGCACCTTGCCGCGTCCTTCGTCGTCGAAGTCGATGTCGATATCAGGCATCGAGATGCGGTCAGGATTCAGGAAACGCTCAAACAGCAGGTCATACTTCAACGGGTCGATGTTGGTGATTCCCAGGCAGTATGCTGCCGCTGATCCGGCTGCCGAGCCGCGCCCCGGTCCTACCGTCACATCCATCTCCCTGGCGGCATTGATGAAATCCTGCACGATCAGGAAGTAACCGGGGAACCCCATGTGCTTGATGGTCTCCAGCTCGAAGGTGAGCCGCTCACGGATCTCCTCGGTCAGCTCCTCGCCGTAGCGGCGACGTGCTCCCTGAAAGGTGAGGTATGCCAGGTAGTCCGCCTCCAGCTTCACACGTATCACCTTGTCGTAGTCACCCAGACGGTGGAAGGTAGCCTCTCCGAACTCCTGCTTCAGCAGCTCTTCAGGGTACTTCTTACGGTACTCCTCCTCAGTGCCGAAAGATGGATCAATGGGATAGAAAGGCATCAACGGTGGGTTGTCGATCGAATAAAATTCCACCTTGTCCGCAACCTCGAGGGTGTTGGCCAGCACCTCCGGGATATCGGCAAAGATCTGGTTCATCTCGGCGGTGGTTTTGAGCCACTCCTGTTTGGTGTAGCGCATCCGGTCGGGATCGTCGAAATCCTTTCCTGTGCTGAGGCAGATGAGGCGGTCGTGCGCATCGGCATCCTCTTCATTCACGAAGTGAACATCGTTGGTGGCGATCAGTTTCACACCATACTTGCGAGCAATGCGTATCAGCTCCTGGTTCACCCGCTCCTGCTTGGGGTAGGTGGTCTGATCGGCATCGGGCCGGTTGGTCTTGTGACGCTGCAGCTCCAGGTAGTAATCGTCGCCGAACACCCGCTTGTACCATTGCACCGCCTCCTCGGCATCGCTGATCTGCCCGCTGTCTATCTTGCGGGAGATCTCACCACCGAGACAGGCGGATGTGACGATCAGCCCCTCGCGGTGTTGTTCCAGCAGTTCCTTGTCGATGCGGGGACGGTAATAGAACCCCTCGGTCCAGCTCTTGGAGACCATCTTCACCAGGTTCTTGTACCCTCTCAGGTTCTTGGCCAGCACCACCAGGTGCCAGCCGCTGCCGTCGATCTTGTCCGACTGTGAAAAACGGTCGCGCCGCGCCAGGTAACACTCACATCCCACGATCGGCTTGAACAGCTTCTTCTCCGCTTCCTGCAGCCGCTGCAACAACTCTTCCTTCCTGGCGGAAACATCATTCCCCTCATTCACGAGGGAGTCGATCTCTTTCTTCAGTTTGAGGATCTCAGCCTTATGCGGCCCGTTTTTCTTGTTGCTGTAGTTGAGAAACTCCTTGATGCCATACATCGCTCCGTGATCGGTTAGAGCGATGGCACGCATGCCGTCGTTCATGGCTTTATCTACCAGTTGCTGGATGCTGGCCTGCCCGTCGAGGAGCGAATATTGGGAGTGGACGTGTAGATGAACAAATGGATGCATATTGTTTGATGGTTACCTGCGATTAGCAACGGCAAATATACAGAAAAAGGGGGTAGCATCTCTTCGTTTTTGCGACAAGTTATCAACGATCGATTCTATCTTTCAATGGGTGAAGAACTTTCATCAAGGAAGCGATTTCACAAAAAAAACCGGCGGAATATTCCGCCGGTTTGCCCGTTCAGAAGAATGGGTGATCATTTTATTTGGCAATCTTCTCCAGCCATTTGAGCATCGCCAGCATGGTGAACATGGAGATCAGACAGGCTGCCACAAAGACCATCCAGGTGGCAGTCATTGAGATGGAGGTATAAAAAATGGCTCCGATAAGGAGCAGGCTGTTGCCCACGGCGGTGGCCCCCAGCCAGGCTCCCTGCATGATTCCCTGATATTTTGGTGGGGCCACTTTCGATACGAAAGAGATGCCGAGAGGACTGATGAAGAGCTCGGCCACGGTCAGGATGAAATAGGTGCCGATCAGCAGCCATGGTGTGACACGGGCAGCATCGGGCAAACCTCCCATTGCATCCACCTCACTTTTGAGTGGAAGTCCCGTGGAACCAATGGCCATCACGGCGTATGCCAGTGCGGCGATACCCATGCCGATAGCGATCTTGCGTGGTGTGGAGGGCTCCTTTCCCCTGGCGCGGAGCCATCCGAAGAAACCCACGATGATGGGGGTGAGGAATACCACAAAGAAGGGGTTGATCGACTGGAAGATCTCGGCACCTTCCAGGGTTGCAAATCCCAGGTTGAGCCTGATCTGGCTCAGGTTGGTATAATCTTTGGCGAAATAGGTGAGTGTGAGGCCGTTTTGGTGGAACGAGAACCAGAAGAAGATCACCACCGCAAAGACGGCGAAAAGGGCATAGAGGCGCTGTTTCACCTCTTTAATGTCCATCTCTTCTACCGCTGTTCCATCTGCCGCGGGTGCATTCCTGTTCGCCGGATCGGGGAACCGGTTCTTGTTAACCAGGTAGATCACCAGTGAGATCAGCATGGCTGCGATGGCTACTCCAAAAGCATAGTGGAAGCCAGTGGTGAACGCATTGAGATAATCACCGGCAAAAGTGGTCAGGTCGCTGCCACTGTATCCCATCTCACCAGCCAGTCGCTGGAGACGGTCACTGCCCTCTGGCGTGATGGTGTTGCCAAGGTACTGATGTGACAGCGCTGGCAGGTCGGCATTGTAGAAGAGGCCGTTCTTCCCTAACCACCAGTTTCTGACACCTACTGCCAGGAAAGGAGCGAAAATGGCACCTACATTGATGAACATGTAAAAGAGCTGGAATCCGGAGTCACGCATCTTGCTGTACTTCGGGTCATCGTACATCTGACCCACCAATGCCTGGAGGTTCCCTTTGAAGAGTCCGTTCCCGAATGCGATCACCAGCAGTCCAAAGCAGCTGATTGCCAGGAAGAGGGCAAACTTGTCGGCCGGAACCGGAGTCGGGGTGGGGATGGCGATGATCACGTAACCCAGCGACATCAGCAGCAGCCCCGTCATGATGATCCCCTTGTAGTTGCGGGTCTTGTCGGCCAGCAACCCGCCCACCAGGGCCAGCAGGTAGATGGAAGCGTAAAAGATGGAGTAGATGACACCAGTGGTGGTCTCGTCCAGTCCGAACTTGGTCATTAAGAAGAGAGCCAGGATCGCCATCATGGTGTAAAAACCAAAGCGCTCCCCCATGTTCGCCAGCGATGCGGCGAGAAGTCCTTTAGGATGATTTTTAAACATTCTGTGTAATTTTTGTGGTGATAAATATTAGTTTTCGGCTTTAAGTTGCAAATATAAAGTTTTTTTCAATATTTTAGGCTTGCTCCTCCAAAAAGCGCTTTTTTTTTCAGGATGGAATCGTTTCGCCCGCTATTTTTTTCTCTTTTTTATTTGAATAAATAAAATTTGTTGTACATTTGCAGCACACATTACGAAAAGAAAACAAAGTGAACAGTTCTGTTTTTGCATATTCTTTCTGGTTTTACTTTTACTTTAGCAGGTAAGGGCAGGATTTTATATGCATGAAGAGAAATAATTAAAAGTCATATCAGATAAAATAAAATCCTGTCGATCACACGATGGGATTTTTTTTATGAATGTATGACAAACCAGATAAAAGATGAAAAGAGTAGCCATTCAGGGAGGCCTGGGAGCCTATCATGAAATCGCGGCACGCGATTATTTCAAAGGAGAAAAGCTGGAGATTGTACCCTGCCAGACATTCCGCGATATTTTCAGGGAAGCTGACAAGGATCCGCAATTGATCGGCGTGATGGCCATCGAAAATACCATTGCCGGGAGCCTCCTTCCCAATCACGACCTGCTGAAACAGCATCATCTACGTATTGCCGGCGAGCACAAACTGCGGATCACACATACCCTGGCAGCACTTCCCGGTACCTCCCTCAATGAGTTGAAAGAGGTGATGTCGCACCCCATGGCACTGATGCAGTGTGAAGAGTTCCTGGAGAGCCTGCCGGGTGTGAAGATTGTGGAGCATGAGGATACCGCACTGGCGGCAAAAGAGATCCGGGAGCTGGAGTTGAAGGGCACTGCTACCGTCTGCAGCCGGCTGGCGGCAGAGATGTATGGTCTTGAGATACTGGCCCACGGCATTGAGACCAACAAACGCAACTTCACCCGTTTCTTTATCCTGGCGGGTGAGGAGATGCTGCGTGAAGTGCAGAAGAACAATCACATCAACAAGTCATCGCTGGTGTTTGTCCTTCCACATAGTGAAGGATCCTTGTCGAGAGTGTTGTCGGTCTTTTCATTTTATGGGATCAACCTGACCCGTATTCAGTCGCTTCCCATCATTGGCAGCGAATGGGAGTACCAGTTCTACATTGATCTCACCTTTACCGATTATCAGCGCTACAGACAGTCGATTGATGCCATCACCCCACTGATCAGTAACCTGAAGCTGCTTGGCGAGTACAGGGAAGAAAAAAATTCCGGAGAGAAGTAATGGAAAGAAACGAGCAAACAATGAAAATGATTGAACCTGCTGCACATATCAAGGCAATTCAAGAGTATTATTTTTCAGTGAAACTGGCTGAGGTAGCACGTATGAATGCCGATGGGCTGGATGTGGTGAGCCTTGCCGTGGGAGCACCTGACCGGATGCCGTCGCAAGAGACCATTGATACGCTCTGTGAAAGCGCCCGCCGGCCAGACGTGCATGCCTATCAGCCCTATACCGGTATACCGGAGTTGCGGAAAGCATACGGTGACTGGTACAAGCGATTCTATGGTGTGGAGCTGCAACCTGCAGAGGTGTTGCCACTGATCGGCTCCAAGGAGGGGATCCTGCACATTTCGATGACATTCCTCAACTTTGGCGATGCCGTACTGGTTCCCAACCCCGGTTATCCTACCTACCGTTCCGTGTCACAGCTGCTGCGCGCGGAGGTGAGGGAGTATGACCTGCTGGAGGCGAAAGGGTGGGAGCCCGATTTTGAAGCACTGGAGCAGATGGATCTGAGCCGGGTGAAGCTGATGTGGGTCAACTATCCCAATATGCCTACCGGCGCCAATGCCACGCGAGAGCTCTTCGAAAAACTGGTGGCTTTCGGCAGGAAGCATAGCATCGTGATCTGTCACGACAATCCCTACAGCTTTATCCTGAACGACCGGCCATTGAGCATTTTGTCAGTGCCCGGCGCCAGGGAGACCTGTATCGAACTGAACTCGCTGAGCAAGTCACACAACATGTCGGGATGGCGCATGGGCATGTTGGCCTCCAATGCGCAGTTTGTGCAGTGGGTGCTCAAGGCAAAAAGCAACATCGACAGCGGTCAGTTTAAGCCGATGCAGCTGGCAACTGTTGCTGCTCTCTCCAACAGCGACGAGTGGCATGCGGAGATGAACCGGATCTACCGGGAGCGGCGTGGCTGGGCCGGGATGATCATGCAACTGCTCGGCTGCAGCTACGATCCGAGCCAGGTGGGACTGTTCGTCTGGGGTAAGCTGCCGGATGAGGTGGTGAGCAGTGAGGCGCTGGTCGATGACCTGTTGCTGCATGCCCGCGTCTTCCTCACCCCCGGTTTCATTTTCGGCAGCAATGGGGAGCGTTTTATCCGCATCTCACTGGGTGCCTCCGTGGAGAAGCTGCAGGAGGCCTACAGGCGGATAAAGGAGTACATTGGGCGGCAGGATTTGGAAATTGGGATGTGAGATGTGAAATTTGAAGATCGTTCATTTATTGATTTAAAGAAATATAACAACCGATAGATATGGAATTCGAATCAATTTTATTGCCGGGCATTGATGCAAAAAGACCGCTGGTGATTGCGGGACCCTGCAGTGCCGAGACGGAAGAACAGGTGATGACCACTGCCAGAGAGCTGGCGGCAGTGGGTGTGAAGATCTTCCGGGCCGGGGTGTGGAAACCACGCACCAAGCCCGGTGGCTTTGAAGGGGTTGGGAGCCCTGCACTCAAATGGTTGATGCAGGCGGAGAAGGAGACCGGCATGTACATGGCTACCGAGGTGGCTACCGAGAAACATGTTTACGAGGCGTTAAAGTATGGGGTGGATATGCTCTGGATAGGAGCCCGTACCGTTGCCAATCCTTTTGCCGTACAGGAGATTGCCGACACCCTCAAGGGGGTGGATATCCCTATCCTGATCAAAAACCCGGTAAATCCCGACCTGGAGCTCTGGATCGGCGCACTGGAAAGACTCTACAACGCAGGCATCCGCAGGCTGGGGGTGATTCATCGTGGCTTCAGCACCACCGACAAGACCATCTACCGTAACATCCCCCAATGGCACATCCCCATTGAGCTGAAGCGGCGCTTCCCCACCCTGCCGATGATCTGCGATCCGAGCCATATCGGCGGTGATCGCAACCTGATCTTTAAGATCAGCCAGCAGGCGATGGATCTGAACTACTCGGGACTGATCATCGAGTCTCACTGCTCTCCCGATGAGGCCTGGAGCGATAAGGCTCAACAGATCACTCCCGCTGCACTGAAGGAGATCCTCAACACCATCGTGATCCGTGATACGGTGCAGACCACCGAGGATCTCTCGGTGCTGCGTGACCAGATCGACGACCTGGACAATGAGCTGCTGCAACTGCTGGCCAAGCGCATGCGTGTATCCCGCGAGATAGGACAGTACAAGCTGGAGCATGACATGCCAATTTTGCAGACACAGCGCTATGACCAGATCCTGACCGACCGTGCTTACCAGGGTGAGCGGATGGAGATGTCGGGCGATTTCGTAAAGAAAGTGCTGGAGGCAATCCACTCAGAGTCGGTACGCCAGCAGATGGTCATCATGGAGAGGGAGAAAAAGCAGGAATAATTCGCTGCGCGATATTCGCACTTCGTGCGTAATTCATTCGCTTCGCTCATGTTATTCGCTCGTTACACTCGCGTTATTTGTGCTGCGCACGTAACAACTGAACAACAATCGAACAACAACTGAATAACAACTGAACAACAATCGAACAACAACTGAATAGATGAAAATATTAATTCTTGGTGCCGGCAAGATGGGATCCTTCTTTGCCGATGTGCTCAGTTTCGACCACGAGGTAGCGATGCTCGACATCGACCCGAAGAAGCTGCGATTCATCTACCATACAGAGCGGATGACCAATCCGCAGGAGGTGGAGGCATTCGCACCGGAGCTGGTGATCAATGCCGCTACACTGAAATATACCATTCCCGCCTTTGAGTCGGTGCTGCCCTATCTGCCACAGACCTGTATCCTGAGCGACATTGCTTCGGTAAAAACTGGTCTGGAAGAGTTTTACAGGGAACGTACCCGTCCTTTTGTTTCCACTCACCCCATGTTCGGGCCCACTTTTGCCAGCCTGAGCGACCTGAGTAGCCAGAGTGCCATCATCATTGCCGAGTCGTCGCACCTGGGTAAGGTCTTCTTCCGTGATCTATACCGTCATCTGAAGTTGAATGTATTCGAGTATTCATTCCGGGAGCATGACGAAACCATCGCCTATTCACTCTCCATCCCCTTTGCCTCCACCCTGGTATTTGCCTCGGTGATGAAACATCAGGATGCACCGGGGACCACCTTCAAGAAACATATGAATATTGCACAGGGATTGCTTTCAGAAGATGATTACCTGCTCACCGAGATCCTCTTCAATCCCTACACACCGGGTCAACTGATCCATATCCGGGAGAAGCTCAAGGAGCTGCTCACCATCATTGAACAGAAAGACAGTGCCGGTATGAAAGCCTTTCTGAAACAGGTGCGGGAGAATATCAGCTGAGGATCGTGAAAACTGTTATTCCTCTGCATAGATGCGAATGATCTTCGCATCTTGTCTGGGGCGACTCTTGTCATCCACCTCAAGCGCTGCGATCTTGTCGATCACCTCCAGCCCTTCGGTCACCTCACCAAAAACGGTGTACTCACCGTCAAGATGGTGGGCGCCGCCAACAGTGCTGTAGGCTTCTTTCAACCCCTCCGGCCAGAAGAACTTGCCGGGAGCCTCCTGATAGAGTGAGTCCACAACGCCCAAAAGGGAATCGAGAAGGGCGTTGAAGCCATGCGGATCACTCTCCTTGAGCTTTGCCAGCTCCTCCTTATGGGGAGAATAATGGGTGCGGATGATCTCGTTGCGGATGGGTACGTTGACACTCATCTCCATGCTGTCGAGTCGTCCCCGGGTATATACTTTCCCATGCACGATGTAAAACTGGGAGGCATCCGACCGCTTCTGCGGATTTTCGTTGTCTCCCTTGCGGGGGGCTCCCAGCGCTCCTTTCTTATGAAAGTGATGTTCACGGAACTCAGGCATCAGCTCCATATCGGTGCGTCCGCTGCCGATCTCTGCCCCGGGAGGGGCATTGCGTGAGTCCTGTGAACCACCCTGTATCACGAAATTCTTCACCACCCGGTGAAAGAGGGTGCCGTTGAAGTAACCTTCCCGTATCAGTTTCATGTAATGGTTGCTGTGCTGCGGGGTGTCGTCATACAACATTGCTTTCATGGTGCCATAATTGGTCTCGATCACGATGGTCGGGTATCTTGTTTGTGCCTGCAGCATGACCGCACTGCCCAGGAGTAAAGCGAGGAATAGTCTAACTTTAGTGAACTCGCAGTTATCATGTACTTGTGTGAAAAACATGTTCATGCTCGTTTCATATCTTGTAATTTGTCTTCAGTTTGATGTTTGAAGTGCAAAGTTTGATGTTCAGGAACCAGGAGCCAGGAAGCTGATCGTAATGAAACGAAGATCCCGGTTTATCGCGACAGCTGACTGCTAATTCGGCGCTTTCCGGTAGAGGAACATCGCAATCAGGGTGAAGATGATGTTGGGAACCCATGCTGCAATGAAGGGGCTCATGCTCCCTTTCACCGCGAAGGTGGAGCTGACCGTCATGAACAGGATGTAGGCCATGCTCAGTCCCAGTCCGATGCCGATATTCACCCCCATGCCTCCTTTCACTTTCTTTGCAGAGAGTGAGGCGCCGATCAGGGTGAGGATGAATGCCGAGAAGACATTGGCAATGCGGGAGTGGTACTCGATCTGGAATGCCTGTATGTTTCCCATTCCCCGCTCTTTCTGGCTCTTTACATATCGTCGCAGCTCAGGAGAGGTCATCATCTGCTGGTCGGTATTGGCGATGATAAAGTCGTTCGGCACGATCCGCAGGGTGGTGTCGATTGAGTTGCCCCGGGTGATGGTCTCTCTGTTTCCCTCAAACTGCCTCACCTGGTAGTTGTTGATGGTCCACTGGTATGCCGAGTCGTACCGTATCGACTGCGCCGTGAGGCGCGACACCAGTTGCAGGCTGTCGAAGTGGTCGATGGAGAAGTTGTAACCCGTATTGCTCTTCATGTCGAAATTACCGAAGTAAACGATGGTGCCGGGAGCTACCTGGAACTGGATGTCCTGGTCGCCGGTTTTCCTTTTTTTCGGATCCACGTAGGTCCGCTCAAACTCAATGCGGGTGGCGTTAGCCGGCGGAATGATATAGCCGCCGAAGACAAAGGTGAAGATGGCGATCACCAGTGCCGCCACCATGTAGGGTTTCATCATCCTCCGGAAGCCGATGCCATTGGAAAGGATGGCGATGATCTCCGAGTTGTCGGCCATCTTGGAGGTGAAGTAGATCACCGCCAGGAAGACGAAGAGGGGGCTGAACAGGTTGGTGTAGTAGGGGATGAAGTTGAGGTAATAATCGAAGATGATCTGGTTCAGCGAGGCATTGTTGGTCATGAACTTATCGATCTTCTCGTTGACGTCGAACACCACCGCGATGGAGATGATCAACGCGATCATGAAGATATAGGTACCCAGAAACTTCCGGATGATGTACCAGTCCAGGCGTTTCAGGTTCAGCAGTGAGAGGATCTTTTTCATAATCGTCGTGTCACCTTTTCGATCATCCGCGGTTTCCATTCGGTGAAATCGCCGGCAATGATGTGTTTGCGTGCCTCCCTGGTCAGCCAGACATAGAATGCCAGGTTGTGGATGGAGGCGATCTGCAGTCCCAGGATCTCGTTGGTGTTGATCAGGTGCCGCAGGTAAGCCTTGCTGTAGAGGCGGTCTACGAACGACTCGCCATCCTCCTCGAGGGGGGTGAAGTCGCTCTTCCACCGTTCGTTGCGCATGTTCATGATGCCCTCCTTGGTGAAGATCTGACCGTTGCGGCCGTTGCGGGTGGGCATGATGCAATCGAACATGTCCACACCCCGTTCAATCGCCTCCAGGATGTTCTCCGGCTTGCCCACACCCATTAGGTAGCGAGGTTTATCCTTTGGCAGGATCCCGTTCACCAGTTCCACCATCTCGTACATCTTTTCCGTGGGCTCTCCCACCGCCAGTCCCCCGATGGCGTTGCCATCGGCACCCAGCGATGCGATTTTCTCAGCGGCCCGCCGCCGCAAGTCGGGATAGACGCATCCCTGCACGATGGGGAAGAGCGCCTGGCTGTGGCCGTAGGGGCACTCGCTCTGACCCATGCGGGTGATGCAGCGGGCGAGCCACCGTTCGGTCAGCTCGAGCGATTTCTTTGCATAACCGTAGTCGGCATCACCAGGGGTGCATTCGTCGAAAGCCATAATGATGTCGGCACCGATGACGCGCTGGATATCGATCACTTTTTCAGGGGTGAAGAAATGTCTGGATCCATCGATGTGCGACTGAAACATGGCTCCCTCCTCCGTAAGCTTGCGGTTCCCGGTGAGGGAGAAGACCTGGTAACCGCCGCTGTCGGTCAGCATCGGACGGTTCCAGCCGTTGAAACGGTGCAGTCCCCCTGCTGCCCCGATGATCTCCAGGCCAGGACGCAGGTAGAGGTGATAGGTGTTACCCAGAATGATCTCTGCCTTGATGTCCTCTTTCAGTTCGCTGATATGTACCGCCTTGACGCTGCCCGCAGTGCCTACCGGCATAAAGACAGGCGTTTCCACTTTCCCGTGGTCGGTGGTGATCACTCCTGCCCGCGCGTCCGACTTCGGGTCTGTATGTATCAATTGGAAATCCAAATTGTGCCTGTTCTTTGTTTTAATGCGCAAAGATATATTTTTTGGCTTTATAAACAGAATCGTAATGGTTTAAAAATAGTTATGGGGAAAAGAAAGCGAATGTGGCTCACAAATTCGTTTATCAACGAAGAAAACCCTATTTTTGTGCTGTTTTGACATTTTTATCAATCATACAAAGCTGACAGATGCCCCAGGAGTAAGAGGGTCAAACACCCCCTGAATAACCGTGTAACTGTCTGCAAGCAACATTTATTCATTATGGAAAAGATAACAGAAACCATGCAACGTAAGCCGGAATGGCTGAAGATATCACTGCCCCAGGGCAAGCAATACCTCGATGTGAAAGAGATCATCGCCAGAAAAGGACTGCATACCATCTGCGTGAGCGGCAAGTGCCCCAACCTGGCAGAATGCTGGGGCAGGGGCACCGCCACATTCATGATCCTGGGAGAGGTCTGTACCCGCTCCTGCCGCTTCTGTAATGTGAAGACCGGCACACCACTGGGTGTCGACTGGGATGAGCCGGCACGATTGGCCGATACCATTGAGCAGATGAACCTGCGCCATGTGGTGCTCACAAGTGTCGATCGTGACGACCTGGACGACGGGGGGGCCGAGATCTGGTCGCGTACCGTGCGTCGCATCAAGGAGCGCTGTCCGCAGGTGACCATCGAGACGCTGATCCCCGATTTCAACGGACAGGAGGAGCTGATACGCAAGGTGATTGACGCCGGCCCCAACATTGTATCACACAACATGGAGACGGTACGGCGGCTCACACCCAAGGTGCGGAGCCGGGCGAAGTATGAGGTGAGTCTCAGGACCCTCGGCGTGATCGCAGCCAGCGGCAAGGTGAGAGCCAAGTCGGGCCTGATGGTGGGGCTGGGGGAGACCGGGCAGGAGGTCTACGAGACCATGGACGACCTGCTGGCCGTTGGTTGCAGCGTGCTCACCATCGGGCAGTACCTGCAACCCACACGGAAGCATCTGACGGTGAAAGAGTATGTCTCGCCGGAACAGTTTGCCCGTTACCGCGAGGTGGCACTCGAAAAAGGATTCCGTTTCGTGGAGAGTGGCCCGCTGGTACGCTCCTCCTATCACGCAGAGAAACATGTATAAGGGAATGAGTAGAAAAGTGATTTTTGAAGACCTGGGTCGCATCCGCTATCAACAGGCGTGGGAGTATCAGGAGAAGCTGTTTGCACAGGTGATTCGCGACAAGCAGGAGCAGAAGCAGGAGAAAGAGCAGTACCTGCTCTTCTGTGAGCACGAGCATGTATACACGCTCGGCAAGAGCGGCAAGCGGCAGAACTTGCTCATCACACGTCAGATGTGTGAGAGCAGGCAGATCGACCTGCATGAGACTGACCGTGGAGGTGATATCACCTATCATGGCCCCGGTCAGTTGGTGGCCTACCCGATCATTGACCTGGAGGCGTTCGGTATCGGCATCAAGCGTTACATCTCCCTGTTGGAGGATGTGGTGATCGAGACATTGAAACCATACGGTATAAAGGGGGAGAAGGATGAGAAGGCAATGGGGGTCTGGATTGACCTGGATGACCCTCTCCGGGTACGTAAGATCTGTGCCATCGGCGTCCGTGCCAGCCGCTTTGTCACCATGCACGGCCTGGCGCTTAACATCAACAGCGATCTCACCTATTTCAACTTCATCAATCCTTGTGGTTTCACCGACAAGGGGGTTACCTCCATGCAAAAGGAGGTGGGAGAGGAGGTTGATTTCAGGGAGGTCTCCAACGGATTGAAGCGTGCTTTCCGGGAGCTGTTTGATATGGATTTAGCCGATCAGCGAAAACCGCATCACAACCCAGATTGGGAAACTGCTGTTACTTAAACATTTTTAACGGCGATTCCAATTGAAACCAATTTAACATCTCTACTTTTGTATCTCATATCCGGAGAACCCTTTTAACAATCAACCCAATGAGCCAAATAGTCGATATCAAAGAACTGAACGATAGAATTGAACAGAAAAGTGCTTTTGTGCAGACAATTGTCACAGGCATGAACCATGTGATCGTGGGACAGAAACACCTGGTGGAGTCACTCCTGATCGGGCTCCTCTCCGATGGACACATCCTGCTGGAAGGGGTGCCGGGGCTCGCGAAGACGTTGGCCATCAAGACCCTGGCTCAACTGATCGATGCCGGTTACAACCGTATCCAGTTTACGCCCGACCTGTTGCCCGCCGACGTGGTTGGCACCATGATCTACAGCCAGCGCAACGAGGAGTTCCAGGTGAAGCATGGTCCCATCTTTGCCAACTTCGTGCTGGCCGATGAGATCAACCGTGCCCCAGCCAAGGTGCAGAGTGCCCTGCTGGAGGCGATGCAGGAGCGGCAGGTGACCATCGGCGAAGAGAGCTATAAGCTGCCAAACCCATTCCTGGTGATGGCAACCCAGAACCCGATCGAACAGGAGGGTACCTATCCGCTGCCCGAAGCACAGGTGGACCGTTTCATGCTGAAAGTGGTGATCAGCTATCCCTCACGTGAGGAGGAGAAGCAGATCATCCAGCAAAATATCTTCGAGCCGGTGGTTCCTGACCGTGCGGTCATCACCACGCAGGAGATCCTGGAGGCTCGCAAGGTGGTGCGGGAAGTATATATTGACGAGAAGATCAGCAAGTACATCGTCGATATTGTCTTTGCCACCCGTTTTCCCGATCAGTTCGGCATGGCTCACCTGAAAGATATGATCGGCTTTGGTGCCTCTCCGCGCGCCTCGATCAACCTGGCTCTGGCGGCACGCGCCTTTGCTTTCATTAAGCGCCGTGGCTACGTGATTCCCGAAGATATCCGGGCTGTATGCCACGATGTACTTCGTCACCGTATCGGGCTCACCTATGAGGCAGAAGCCAATAACATGACCTCTGAGGAGATCATCAGCGAGATCCTCAATAAGATTGAGGTGCCCTGATCAGCTGCGGGCTGTACCGGGACCAATCTACCTGACGTTGTAACACCCCACGGAGGGAATCAGCAATAATTCTATGGAAGCTACCGACCTGATCAAGAAAGTACGCCACATCGAGATAAAAGCAAGAGGTCTCTCGCGAAACATCTTTGCCGGAGAGTACCATTCTGCCTTCAAGGGGCGAGGCATGGCTTTTTCGGAGGTGAGGGAGTATCGTTATGGGGATGATATGCGTGACATCGACTGGAACGTTACTGCCCGTTACAACCGTCCCTTCGTCAAGATCTTTGAGGAGGAACGGGAGCTGACGGTGATGCTGATGATTGATGTGTCGGAGAGCCTCGGCTTCGGATCCAGGTCCATGCTCAAGCGTGACATGGTGGCCGAGATAGCTGCCACACTCGCTTTCTCGGCGATACAGAACAACGACAAGATCGGCGTCATCTTCTTTACCGACAAGGTGGAGAAGTTCATCCCTCCCCAGAAAGGGAGGAAGCATATCCTCTTCATCATCCGTGAGATCCTCGGGTTCACCCCCGAGAGCCACGGCACCGACCTGAACATGGCGCTGCGCTACATGACCAACGCCATCAGGAAACGTTGTACCGCTTTCCTGATCTCCGACTTTATTGATCCGGGTGACTATCAGAAGGCGATGCAGATAGCCGGTCGCAAGCATGACCTGGTGGCCATCCAGGTCTATGACCAGCTGAGCACCGCCCTCCAGCCCGTGGGATTGATGAAAGTGTGGGATCCTGAAAGAGGGGATGAACGCTGGATCGATAGCTCATCGAAACAGGTACGCGAACAATACCGTCGTTGGTGGAACAGCCTGCAGGATAAGATGATCACTGCCACCCGCCAGAGCGGCGTAGACAGTGTCTCTGTGTCCACAGAGAGTGATTATGTGAAGTCGTTGCTGCAACTATTCCAACAAAGAAGATAGCATTGAGGACAAAGATATTCCATAACGGTTTGATATACAAGTGGATGTTGACATCAGTGGCGCTCCTGATGGGAGGGATGCTCAACGCCCAGCGGGCGTCAGTGCATGCCACCGTGCAACCCACCGAGATCCTGATCGGAGAGCAGGCGGTGATCAACCTGAAAGTGATCACACCCAAGGAGAAGATCATTCATTTTCCTGTGTATGAAAAAGAGATCATCCCCGGTATTGAGGTGATTGCGATGCTGCCACCCGATACCACCATCGAGAACAACGTGATGACGCTCAATTTCCGCTATCTGGTCACCTCGTTCGATTCCACCCTCTACCATGTGCCCTACATACCGGTATTTGACGGAACCGACACCATCTACTCCAACTCTTTCGGGTTGAAAGTGACCTCACCAGAGCTATCAGACTCCACGCTGGCCTATCTGGAGCGAATCAACAAGGGAGAAACCGACTCAATCGATTTCAATCAGTTGCAGCTCAACGATATCAAACCGGTTCGCAAACCCCCATTTGTCTGGACCGATTATCTCTGGCTGCTCTGGATCCTGCTGGGGGTGTTGATCCTGTTGGCACTCATCGCTTTGGTGGTTTACCTGGTGCTGCGGAAGAAGCGAAAAGGCTATTTCTTTAAGCCTCCCGAAGTGCTGCCGGCACACATTCGTGCCTTGAAAGAGCTGGACAAGCTCAAGCAGGAGAAGATGTGGCAGCAGGGGCGGGAGAAAGAGTTCTACAGCCGGCTGACCGATATCCTGCGTTCCTATATCTGGGAGCGTGAGGGGATACAGGCGATGGAGATGACCTCGGGAGAGATCCTGAACGCCATCCGTAAGGTGGCCGAGACCGATTCGGTTTACGACAACCTGAAACAGATACTGACCACCGCCGATCTGGTGAAGTTTGCCAAGTACAAACCCTATCCCGATGAGAATGACCTGAGCATGGTGAATGCCTATTTCTTCGTGAACCAGACCAAAGAGGATGACCCCATCCCTGATCCGAAGGCGGATGGGAAACAGAAAGATGATCAATCCGATAACGAATAAGAGTGAATTGGCATGGAGTTTTTGCATCCTGAATATCTATATCTGCTGCTGTTGTTGGTACCGCTGACGCTATGGTACATTGTGCGCCTCTCCAAGGCGCAGGCCTCTTTCAGGCTTGCCTCAACGGATGCTTTCAACGGACTGAAGCCCGGCTTCAGGGTCTATATGCGACACTTTCCTTTCCTGCTGCGGCTGCTCTCCATTGCCCTGGTGATCATCGTGATTGCCCGCCCGCAGTCGGTGAGCAGCTGGGAAGAGTCAGAGACACAGGGTATTGATATTGTGCTGGCGCTCGATGTCTCCGGCTCCATGCTGGCACAGGATCTGCAACCCGACCGGTTGCAGGCCGCCAAAAAGGTTGCCGCTGAGTTTATCACAGACCGGAGCAACGACAACATCGGACTGGTGATCTTTGCTGGGGAGAGCTTTACGCAGTGCCCCCTTACCACCGACCA
The DNA here is from genome assembly GCA_018433945.1 of Proteiniphilum sp. Taxonomy (GTDB): domain Bacteria; phylum Bacteroidota; class Bacteroidia; order Bacteroidales; family Dysgonomonadaceae; genus Proteiniphilum. The sequence continues at coordinate 33,127 of JAHDQF010000028.1, forward strand.
CAAGGTATTGCTCAACCTGCTCAATGAGATCAATTTCGGCATGATAGACGACGGTACCGCCATCGGACTCGGGCTGGCTACCTCGGTGAACCGACTCAAGGAGAGCCAGTCACAGTCGAAAGTGGTGATCCTGCTCACCGATGGCACCAACAACAGCGGCCAGATAGCACCGCTTACTGCGGCCGACCTGGCACGATCTTACGGGATCAGGGTCTATACCGTGGGTGTTGGCACCAAGGGGATGGCACCCACACCGGTCAACACTCCTTTCGGCATACGGATGCAGAACATGCCGGTGGATATCGATGAGGAGACACTCACCGAGATAGCGGCCATAACCGGGGGACAGTATTTCCGTGCACAGGATACGGAGGGACTGCGTCAGGTTTACAATGAGATTGATGAGATGGAGAAATACCTGATCAGCGTGCAGAACGTGACACGGCGACAGGAACTTTTCCTGCCCTTTGCACTCGCCGCTCTGGCGTTAATCCTGCTGGAGCTGCTGTTGAGACGTACCTGGTTGAGAAGCATTCCCTGACCAGTGAAGCACTGAATGTGGGTACTGATGTATAAAAATGAACAAAGAGAATTAAAGATAAAATGTTTAGATTCGGAAATCCGGAATATCTCTGGCTGTTTGCGGCTATGCCCCTCTTGCTGGCCCTTTACCTCTATCTGAACATCAGAAAGCGGAAAGATGTGGAGCAGATGGGGAGCCTCAGCACGCTCAGGATGATGATGCCGGAGCTCTCGCTGAAGCGCTCCTACCTGAAGTTCTGGCTGATTTTCGCCGCCCTCTGCACCGGCATCTTCCTGGTTGCCCGTCCGCAGTTTGGCACCAAGGTGGAGACGGTTGAGAAAGAGGGCATTGAGCTGGTGATTGCCATCGATGTCTCCAACTCGATGCTTGCCAGAGATCTCTATCCCGACCGGTTGAGTCTTGCCCGCCAGATCCTCTCCCGTCTCATCGATGTGCGCAGGGACGACAAGGTTGCACTGATTGTCTTTGCCGGAGAGGCATATGTACAGATGCCGCTTACCTCCGACACACAATCGGCCAAGATATTCCTCAACAGCATTGATCCTTCGCTGGTGCCGGTGCAGGGTACTGCTATTGCTGACGCTATCGGTCTGGGTATGAGTTGTTTTTCTGCTGACAAGGAGGTGGGCAAAGCGATGGTGATCATCACCGACGGAGAGGATCATGAGGGCAACGCCAGTGAGGTGGCAGCCGAAGCAGCCAAGGCGGGTGTGATGATCAACGTGCTGGGGGTAGGCTCCATGGATGGTGCTCCTGTGCCGGGTGATGGCACCGGTAGCAACTACATGACCGACAGCGAGGGCAATGTGGTGGTGTCGCGCCTGAACGAGGAGATGGCAATGGAGATCGCCCGCAACGGTGGAGGGCTATATGTGCGTGCCGACAACTCCAACACGGCTATTCGTGCGCTGGAAGCACAGCTGGATGAACTTGAGACGACGCGTACCGCCTCGCTCACCTATTCCGAGTATGATGAGCAGTTTCCGCTGCTGGGTTGGTTTCTTTTGGTGATTCTCATCGTGGAGCTGCTCATCTATGACAAGAAAAACAGGTTATTCAGAAACGTGAGGTTATTCAGATGAAACGAACAGCAATCTTACATACTCTTTTATTCCTGATAACGGTATCCATACCGCTCTCTTCAATGGCACAGAAAGAGGTCAGAAAGAACATCCGGAAAGGGAACAAGGTATATCAGGAGCAGAAATACTCCGAGGCAGCCGGTTACTTCGGTAAAGCGGTGGAGGAGAATCCCGAATCGAAGGAGGCCGCATTCAATCTGGGGAACACCTATTACCGGCAGAAAGAGTGGGACAAAGCAACCGGGCAATACCAGCAATTTGTGACACTGGAACAGGAGAATCCGGAGGAGGCCGCCGCCGGCTGGCATAACATTGGCAATGCTCTTCTGCAGAAAAAAGATCTGCAGCAAGCAATGGAGGCTTACAAGATGTCACTGCGGCTCAACCCGAATGATGATGAGACCCGCTACAACCTGGCAGTGGTACAGAAGATGATCCAGGATCAGCAGGATCAACAACAGGATCAGAATAAGGATGAACAGGAGCAGCAACAGGAGCAGCAACAGGAGCAACAGTCGCAAAACCAGCAGCAGGATCAACAGGATAAACGGGCCGAACAGCCAGACCAGCCGGAGCAGATGTCGCGCGACAATGCCCGTCAGTTGTTGCAAGCCATTGAGCAGGATGAACAGCAAACGCAGAAGAAAGTACAGCAGATCAAGGCACAGGAGCGAGAGCAGAAAGCGGAAGATAACAGACGAAATAACAGAAACTGGTAGCGTTCTAAAACAGATGAAACAGAAGATCCACATACACCCTCTCCTTTTACTGATTTGGGTAATGCTTGTTGCTCACAGCCCATGGCTCCCGGCACAGATCACCTTTAAAGCCACTGCTCCCGCAACAGTGGTTGAGGGAGAGCAGTTTCGCCTCAGCTATCACCTCAACAAGGAGGGGCGTGATCTGCGACTGCCCGAACTGACTGGCTTCGACCTGCTCTTTGGCCCCAGCACCTCCACCAGTTACAGCCAGCGCACCATCAACGGCAAAACCACCTCAGAGATGTCAGTCACCTACACCTACATCCTGATGGCAAATAAAGCGGGCAGCTATACCATTCCACCTGCATCCATCACCGTTGACGGGAGCAATTACCAGTCCAACAGCCTCCAGATCAAAGTACTGCCTCCCGATGAGAACAGTGGGGGTGCATCTGATGGCGGGGAGAACCGGCAGCAGAGTGCTCCATCTCCGGATGGCGCTACTGCAACGGTTTCGGCCAACGATGCCTTTATCCGTGCGATCGTTTCTAAAAACAATGTATACGAACAGGAGGGCTTCACCGTTACTTTCCGTCTCTATACTACGCTCAACGTGGTCAACTTCGGCAAGATACAGTTTCCTGAGTTTGAGGGTTTCATGGTGGAGGAGATTGATCTTCCGGCAAATAAGCAGCTGCAAATGGAGCGCTACAACGGCAGGAATTACTATACTGCTGATCTACGCAAGACGCTGCTTTTCCCTCAGCGTCCCGGCAGGATCACCATCCCCTCCGGTACCCTGGAGATGGTCTTCTCTGTACCCTCCGGCAAAAAAATATCTTCTTTCTTTGGCCCGCAGGAGCTGATGGTGGATGTGAAGAAAGCATTAAAAACGAACCCCCTTGATATCGAGGTGAAGCCACTGCCGGAGGGGAAACCTGCCAGCTATGCCAATGCGGTGGGGACCTTCACCATGAAGTCTCACCTCAGTAATACAGCCTCGAAGGCGAATGAGGCGATTACCTTGCAACTGGAGATATCGGGTACCGGTAACCTGAAGTTGATCCGCAATCCGTTGGTTGTTTTCCCTGATAACTTCGAACAATATGACCCCACCGTGGACAACATCTTCAACGTTACCACGAATGGGCTCTCCGGCATGCGTCGCATAGAGTACATGGTGATCCCCCGCTATGAAGGCAATTACACCATCCCTCCCGTGGAGTTCACCTATTTCGATCCAGCCAGCGCCACCTACAAGACGCTGACCACCCCTGAATACCGGTTGAACATCGCGAAAGGAGACGCCGGGAATGTTCCCTCCTCCTCATTTGTGACCCGTCAGGATGTGAAAGTGGAGCAGGATATTCGTTTCCTGATCACCGGAGAACCTCATTTTCAGTCGCGTGACAGATTCTTCGTGGGCTCATTGGGCTACTGGCTCTGGATCATCATTCCTCTGCTTCTGCTGATCGTTTTCTACCTGATCTACCAGAAGCAGGTTCGTGAGAATGCCAACGTGGCGCTGATGCGCAACCGGAAAGCCAACAAGATTGCCCTCAAGCGACTTAAGCAGGCAGAACATTATCTCAGGGAACAAAAAAGTGAGAACTTCTATGAGGAGGTGCTGCGTGCCCTCTGGGGTTATTTTAGTGACAAGCTATCGATACCGGTGGCACGACTCTCACGTGACAATGTGGAGTCGGAGCTCAAGAGTTATGGCATTGATGAGGAGCTGACAAGCCGCTTCATGCAGATCCTTGACAGTTGTGAGTTTGCACGCTATGCACCCACCGGGGGGGATGCTGCCATGGACAGGCTTTATCAGGATACACTGGATGCAATTGGAGAGATGGAAAACAGATTAAAGAAATCAAAATGATGCGGATGAACCGATTACATTTGATCGCTTTCAGCCTCTTGTTGATGAACCTGACAGTCACAGGGATCACGGCTCAGGAGAATCAGGATGCTACAGCGCTACAGGCTGATACGATTCCGGCAGCTTCCACTGAAACGCCACTCCCGGCTGTTGAGGCTGCAGCAGAGGCCTACAGAACAGGCAATTTCAGGAAAAGCATCGAACTGTATGAGTCGGTGGTGGCAGAAGCGTTGGCAGAAAACCGCGAGTCGGCAGAAGTTTATTACAACCTGGGGAATGCCTATTTTCGTGATAACCAGCTGGGGAAAGCGATCCTGAACTATGAAAGGGCTTATTTGCTTGATCCCGGCAACAGTGACATCCGGCACAACCTGCGTTTTGCACAAAACAGGACAGAAGATCGCATTGAACCAGCTGCTGTTTTTTTCCTGCAAAACTGGTTTAAGGGGGTGAGAGACCTCAATAGCTCCAATCGTTGGGCGGTGATCAGCATCATCTTCTTCCTGCTGTTTCTCATCTGTGTAGCTGCTTTTCTGTTTCTGCGTATGCCATGGGTGCGGAAAACAGCCTTTTACAGCGGGATCATCTTTCTCTTGATCATGATCGCTGCCACTACTTTCGCTTTCAGCCAGAAAAAAGAACGGATCCGGCGCGACGGCGCCATCGTGATGGTGGGAGCCGCCCCGGTGAACGCTTCTCCCGACGAAAACGGCAACCGGCTGTTTGAACTGCATGAAGGGACAAAGGTGAAAATCAGGAACAGCGACGGCAACTGGTACGAGATAGAGATAGCCAATGGCAGTGTAGGCTGGACGGCAAAAAAGAATGTGGAACGGATTTAACTTAACACCCAGGGTTTGGCAGCAGCTCTGTTTGGTTGCTGCATCGCCCGGCACAATGATGAATAGATGAAAGAGGCGATTGAGAGGCTGCTACCCCTTGAACGGGATCTTTTTTCTGTTGAATGGCAGCGATTCACCCTGGTTGGATGACTGGATGTGGACGGTGAGTGGCCGTTTTGTGTGGATCCCTCTTTTTCTGGCAATGCTTTTTCTCTTTTTTTATCGTACTCCAGCGAAACAGGCATTGCTGGTCACCCTCTTCTTTATCCTGGTGTTCGTACTGAGCGACCAGCTCTCCTCAGGCTTCTGCAAGCCTTTCTTCGAACGGTTCCGTCCTACGCACCAACCTGACTTCAAGGAGCTGGTGGATATTGTGAACGGTTATCGTGGCGGCAGATACGGATTCATCTCCGGTCATGCTACCAACAGCTTCGGATTGGCTATCTTCCTCTCGCTGCTGTTCCGTCATCGTGGGGTCACTCTTTCGTCCCTCGGCTGGGATACACTTAACAGCTACACCCGCATTTACCTGGGGGTACACTTTATCTCTGACATCGTGGCAGGTATGATTGCCGGGTCGTTGCTGGCCTTTTTGCTCTACCAGCTGATGATGCTTCTCATGAATCGTCTGCCGGCAACACGAGCTGTTTCAGCCGGCCCACTTTATGACCGCAATCAGGGCAAATGGCTGATCCTGTTGATCATTGGTTACCTGTTCCTGCTCACCCTGTTTAGCCCCCTGTTGGCCTCCCTGCCACACTGAGCTCATGATCGTAACCGTTTCGTCATCTTTTCACAAAGATTTTGTGGAAAAAGTTTGGAATATCTGTTTTTTTCCGTAAGTTTAAGGCTTCAAATCAATCTAAAACGGATTTTCAACTAAAAATAAAAAGCCATGGCAAGAACAATTACCTTTAACGAGCTAAGAGAACTGAAAGACAAACTCCCTGATGGCAGTATCCACCAAATAGCCGCAGAGCTGAAGATGAAACCCGAGACCGTGCGCAACTATTTTGGCGGATACAATTACAAAGAAGGCAAGAGCGTGGGGATACATATTGAGCCGGGACCGAATGGTGGTATTGTCGTACTGGATGATACCACTATTTTTGACAAGGCTCTTCATATTCTGGGGCTGGAAGATTACCCCGAACCGGATCACCAACCCAAAGTAACAGAAGAGGAGTAGAGACAAGAGAAAACCCAATGACCGTTTGATTGAAAAACAGGTGATTGGTTTTTTTTGATGGATTTCACCAGACACCGGTGGCTGTGGGCTGCAGGTGTCTTAAAGGGAAGCAGTATGGAAAAAGATAACAAACATCACGAAGAGAAAATGGTCACGGTGGCCATTCATTCCTATGAGAAAGCACATATCCTGAAGACCATTCTGGAATCGGAAGGGATACCGGCTGTGATCCATGGCATCAGGATGATCGAGCCGGTGATACCGGGGAATGTGCGGGTAAGAATCAATGAGCGTGATCTGCCGCGTGCCCTGAAAATCATTGAAGAGCTCGATTTCACTGAACAGGGTACAAAAGAGGTGAACAGGGAGAACAAAAAGGAGATTCTTGTGCCTGTCGATTTCTCTGATTATTCCCTCACCGCTTGTGCATTTGCGTTTCAACTGGCTCGTGACCTCGATTGTAAGGTGAAGCTGATGCACGTATTCTTTACTCCCTTTTATCCCGCATCGGTGCCCTTTGGCGACTCATTCACTATACAGCCGGCCGACAGAAGCATCTATCAGGATGTGAAGAGTAAGACCGAGAAGGAGATGTCGCAACTGGTCTCAAAGATCAGGGAACAGATATCCAAGGGCATCCTGCCCGATGTTCCGTTTCAGACATTACTGGTAGAGGGACTTCCGGAGGAGGAGATCATCGCCTATTCAAAGAAGATCAGACCCACGGCCATCGTCATGGGTACCAGGGGGCGCAACGCCAAGGAACTGGATCTGATTGGCAGCGTTACCGCTGAGGTGATGGATGGATGCCGCACGCCGGTGTTTGCCATCCCCGAAGGCACTCATGTGCATGGCGTGGCAGAGATGAAGCGCATCGTCTTCCTCACCAACTTCCAGGAGCGTGAGTTCCAGGCATTCGACATCATGATGCAGTTCCTGAAGCCCTACCAGGTAAAAGTTTATTTGGCACACATCGCCAAAAAGGAGGATGTCTGGAACGAGATTAAACTCTCCGGCATCCAGAAAAAATTTGCGGAACTATACCCGCACCTGGAGACAGCGTACCGGTTGATTGATCAGAGCCTTGGACTGGAGGAGTCACTGGAGAAGTTCGTGAAAGAACATCAGATCGACATGATTGCCCTCTCCAGCTCCCGCAGAAATATCTTCGCCCGGATGTTCAACCCCGGCATTGCCCGCCGCATGTTGTTCCATTCCGATACACCGCTGCTGGTGATCAAGGGGATGTAAACAACACCCTTGTGCATATCGGAAAAAAAAGGCCTCTTTTGTCAGAGGCCCTTTTTTTCTTAGGGGTGCGGGATCACTGTTTACTGAATACCCAGTTTGCTTTTCACCAACGGCGTAATGTTGACAGCCGTGGGGCTCACATAGACAATGGGCGATTGCACGGTGGAGACGTCAAAGATAAAGGTGTAGCTGTTTTCATCGCCTACCGCTTTGATTGCATCGGCAATCTTCCTGTTTACCGGCTCCAGCAACTGCTGCTGCAATTGCTGCATCTCCTGCTGGCTGTTCTGCAGATAGAGCTGATACCGTTCCTGGATCTGTGCCAGTTGTCTTTGCTGGTCCTTCAGCACGGTTTCAGATGTAGCTTTGTTCTCGTCGAACTCCTCTGCTTTCTTGTTGAACTCGTCCGCCAGTGCCTGTCCATTCTTAGAGATTTCCTCCTGTTTGGCGTTCAGTTGCTCCTCAATACCGGAGATCTCTGGCATGGCGGAGAAGATCTCCTGTACGTTCAGATACGCAATTTTTACTTCCTGTGCCACTGCCGCCAGAGGGGCCAGAGCAATCATACAGATCAATAATTTTTTCAACATAATTCTATTTTTCAATTTTAATTAATGAATGCTGTTTTTGAAAAGCTTACAAAGATAAGCTTTTATTTTGAATAGCCTAACCGGGAGAGTACCAGATCACTGATGTCGATAGAGGGAGAGGCAAAAATCACCGATGTGGCGGAGGCACGATCCAAAACCAGGGCGTAGCCCTCTTCGGTTGATATCGCCTTGATCGCTTCGTAAATGTTGTCCTGAATAGGCTTGATCAGTTTCTCCTGTTGTTCAAACAGAGCTCCCTCCGGTCCGAAGTACTGGTTACGTAACTCCTGAATGGCATTCTCTTTCGCCACGATCTCATTTTCCCGTTTGGTCTTTTCGCTGCCTGCCAGGAAAGCCAGATCAGCCTGGTATTTTTTGTACATGGCATTTACGGTCTCCACCTCTTTATCCACTTCAGCTTGCCACTCTTCCGTCATCGCTTCCAATTGCTTGGTGGCACTTTCGTAGGCGGGAATACGTTTGAGGATGTACTCCATGTCGATCAGTGCATATTTCTGTGCAAAACTGTTCCCCATGGAGATCATCATCAATAAACCGAAAACGAACAATACTTTTTTCATATTTTTCTCTTTTGGATGTTTATTACAGAATGGTTCTATAAGAAAGACCATTTGTAAGGTATAACGTTTAGAGCAGCTTGCGTAAAAATTGTTAAAGAAGGTGTGAAGAACAACCCGCCCCCCCTCAGGAGGCAGGCTATTGGACCCTCAAATGAGCTCTCCGCCTTCATCAGAACTCCTGCCCGATGATAAAGTGAAACTGACTGCCGCCTCTCTGCCTGCTTCCGGTTCCAATAACAGTATCAAACCCGTATGCCCAGTCAATACCCATCAGCCCGATCATTGGCAGGAAGATGCGGGCACCTACACCAGCCGACCGCTTCAGGTCGAAAGGGTTGAGATCCTTTACTTCATTCCAGGCATTACCTGCCTCGAGGAAAGCTACACCGTAGATGGTGGAGTTGGGCTCCAGGATGAACGGATAGCGCAGCTCCACTCCCAGGCGGGTGTAGGCTCTTGCCTGCTGCGCGATTGAGTTGTTCTCGTACCCTCTCAGGGCAATGTTTTCAGTGGCGAAAGAGGCTGAATAGCCACTCATGCCATCCCCACCCACGTCGAAAGTCTCAAAGGGGGTCTGCTTGTTTTTGTTATAGTGCCCCAGTATTCCGAACTCGACCCTTGTAGCCATTACCGGTGTTCTGGTGACCGTTAGGGGAGTCAGCGGCGTGAAGGTGCGGATCTTCAATTTCCACTTGTGATACTCGTTCCAACGATATTTCTCCGCATCGTTGTATGCCATGGCACCATAATCCTTCCCATCCCACAACGAGAAAGGAGGGGTAGCACTCACGCTCAGGGTGAATTGCGACCCGGTACGGGTGTAGATCGGGTTGTCGGTAGATATACGGGAGAGTGTGAGTCCCAGTGTAATGCTGTTGCTGACACCTGTCTGGAAAGGGAACTGGTTCCATGACCAGTTCTCCAGTCCATAACGCTGGTACCCCAGCTCGCCCATAAACTGGAAGTAGTCGTCTGGCCATTCCAATCGCTTGCCATACCCCAGTGACAAGCCGAACATACTGAATACCTGGTTGGGGTCTGAGGCATATTGGGCCATGTCCTCATATCCATAGCCACCATAGCCACCATATCCTCCGTAGCTGCCGTAACCGTACATATAGGGGTCGTAGTAGCTGTTCTGTGAGTAGTAATCACTGTTGAGCCCGGTATACCTTGAATAGTAGGCACTCACGGAGAGGTTGTTGGGCCTTTTTCCGCCGAACCAGGGTTCCATAAACTGAAACTGGTACGATTGGTAGTAACGGCCGTTGGTCTGTGCACTCAGCACCAGTGTCTGTCCCTCACCCTGCGGGATGATGCCTCTGTGCATGGAGGGGTTGAGCAGATTCTGCAGCGAGAAGTTGTTCAGCCTCAGGCTCAGCTTGCCTACCAGTCCGGTGACACCCCATCCGGCGGAGAACTCAATCTGGTCATTGCCCTTTGAGGTGAGTGGGTAAGTGATATCCACCGTGCCATCTTCCGGGTTGGGGTTGATGCCGCCTGAGATGTCGGCAGAGAGTGCTTCCGGATCGAAATGCCCCGTTTGGGCGATCTCACGTACCGACCGAAGCAGGTCCTCCTTGCTGAAGACCGCTCCCGGCTTGGTGCGTAGTTCCCGGCGGATCACATCTTCATAGAGACGGTCGTTGCCCTGGATGATCACCCGCTTGATGGTCGCTTTGGGTCCTTCCACCACGCGCAGCTCCAGGTCCACCGAGTCATTCTCGATGTTGATCTCTACCGGATCGATGTTGGAGAAGAGGTAGCCGTTGTTCTGGTAGAGGTTCACCACGGCATCCTCATCCATGATCAGTCGCTCCTGCAACTTCTTCTGGTTGTACACGTCACCTGGTGCCATATTGAGCAGCAGTCCCAGCTGTGCGGAGGAATATTGCGTGTTACCCACCCAATTGATGGAGCGGATATGGTACTGGGGCCCCTCATAAAGCGCTATCTCAATGTTGACCGTTTTCTCATCATGCTTGTAAACCGTGTCACGGATGACCTCCGCGTCGCGGTAACCCATTTCGTGATACTTCCCGATCAGATTTTTCTTGTCCTCCTCATACAGCTCCTCCACAAACTTCTTCGTACGGAACAGATTGCGCAGCTTCCCTTTCTCATTGGTTTTCTTCATCGCCGATTTCAGCTGTCTGTCGCTGAGCGCTTCATTCCCTTCGATCAGGATGCTGTTGACCTTCAGTTTCTCTTTCTTGTCGACATTGATCTCCAGTACCACCTGGTTCTGTTGTGTGGAGTCGGGACGTTGGAAGATGCGCACCTCGGCATCACCGAATCCTTTTTCGGCGTAGAAGCTCTTGATGATGGTTTCTGCCCGGGCAATCTGTGGTGGAGTGATCTGGTTCCCTTTTACAAAACCAATCTTCTTCTCAATGTCTTCCTGCTCACTCTTCTTCATGCCGAAATAGCGAATGTCAGCAACCCGGGGACGGTCGGTGAGACGGATCTCCAGCCATACACTATCTCCCTCAATCTTTGTCTGCAGGATCTTCACGTCGGAGAAGAGTCCCTGTCGCCAGAAACGCTTCAGCGCAGCTGTGATCTCTTCGCCGGGGATCTGTATCTCCTGTCCCTTTTTAAGGCCTGAGAAGCCTACCAACACAAACTTCTGATCCTCATACATGGTTCCCTCCACACCGGTAATTTCAATATCAGCAATGGTGTATTTGCGGGGGGGTGCTGTATAGTTCACATTCAGTTCCGCAGGAATTGTGGCTTGAATGGTGTCATTCTGTTGCGCCTGTAATGTTGCCTGCGAAAGTGTGATGGCGAGTAAAAGTATTGGGAATGTTCTCTTCAACATTGTTGTGATGTTATTCTTTTTTGCTGACTTTCAAGGTTCAGGGTTGATTCATTATTGTTCCGGCTCAATCTGTTCGCTGATCTTGCCATATCTTCTCTCCCTTTTCTGGTAATCGATGATCGCTTTGAAGAGCTCCTCATCGTTGAAATCAGGCCAGTAGGTATCGGTGAAATAGAACTCGGCGTATGCACATTGCCACAATAGAAAATTGCTGATGCGTTGTTCACCGCCGGTGCGGATGAGCAGATCAGGATCGGGCAGACCACAGGTGGTGAGGTAGTTGCTAAGCGTCTCCTCACAGATCTCTTCCTCTCGTAGTCTGCCTGCCTGCACATCGTGGCAGATCTTTTTTGCTGCTTCTGTCAGCTCCCATTTCGAAGAATAGCTGAGTGCGATTACCAGGGTGAGCCCTTTCCCCTCTGCAGTATCCTCGATGCACTCCTGCAGGATCCTTCTTACATTGTCTGGCAAACGCTCCAGGTCGCCTATGGCGGCAATGCGCACACCATTTTTTTTTAGCGCTGCAGTCTCCCTTGTCAGGGCATAGACCATCAGATCCATCAGCCCTTCCACCTCCTCTGTGGGGCGATGCCAGTTCTCGGTAGAGAAAGCATATAGCGTAAGGTATCTTACCGATGCTGAGGAGGCCGCTTCCGTCACTCTCCTGACAGCCTCCACGCCCTCCTTATGCCCTGCACTTCTATCCAGCCCCCTGGCTTTTGCCCAGCGTCCGTTTCCATCCATGATGACGGCAATATGAGCAGGAACGTGGTTAGGATCTATTTTTTCAATCAACGACATCGTATCTAATTGGTTGTTTTTAATTGTTGCCACAACAGGGCTCCCGGCGTAACCCGAAATCCCATGTGAGGTAAATCATCGTGATGGAATACCAGTCCTGATTCTTCAGAAGAGAGCCTTCTATGCCGTAGGGGTGCTCCATATCCGGCTCCATCCCCTGCTGTGTCACATCAAGGTCATCGCTGAACAGCTTTCTCATTGAAAATTCAATACCGATATTCATCCTGTTTTTTATTTTGTATTTCAACCCAACTCCAAATGGGATGCTCACATTCAGAAACGACCGTTCACCCGAAGCAGAGGTGATGCCAACACCTGCCAGCAGGTAGGGTGTAAAGCGACTGGTCTGGAGGTACTCATACCGGTCGCTATAGGGCAGGAAATTGAACTCCATCTGAGCACCCGCCTCTGTGAAGCTTCTCCTGAAAGCATGGCTTGCCCCGTAAGGGAAAGCATTGCCGCTACTGGCACTGTTTCCGGAGAGGGATCCGGCCAGGATGTTGGCTTTCACAGCCCAATGGAGGTTGATGTTGTAACGCATCAACAAGCCTCCTGCTATGCCCGGATGGAGATAGAAGCGGTTCCTGTTGAGATCACCCATATAAACCGAAGTGCCGGCAGCACCTCCCATCTCATACCGGTACTCCTGTGCATGGAGTGATATTGATAGGAAGCAGCAGAGCATGGTGATCCATAAGGAGCGCATCTTACATACCGGTAAACTTGTTAAGACGACCCCTCCAGGCATCCGTTATCTGAGCTTGCTCAGAAGATATTCCGCCGAATATCCATATATAGTTTTCTGAATCGGTAAATACCGACGCATCGCTTCGAACCCTAAACTCCTGAGGGAATGATTGGTTCTCGCCGGTCTGCTTCCACTCCAGTCCGAAGTTATCGGAGATGTAGAGACGGTTCCCCTCTGATGTGAGCACCATCAGATAGGGCTTGCTGTCATAATAGAAGAGCCTGCTTCCCTGCAGGTTCAATGATTCTGGTACCGTTGCATGAATCGAACTGATCTGCTCGTTATCCTTCTGCAGGATCCATATCTCGTTAGCGATTGCATGGTCTGCAGTGGTGCCTCCTGTCAGCAGGAGGTACCTGATGGAGTAGGATGTTGGATCCTCTACCGGCGTAGCTGAAAAACCGCTGAGCGGGAACATTTCGGGAAGATCATTCATCACCACCACCTCCGTGAAATCGGATGTCTCTGCAAAACGGAGCCTGTTATCCTGCTCAACAGCTAGCAGCAGCCTGCCCCCATCAGCCGCCGGAAGGGTGCCATAGATGGCCAAGATTGTATGCGTTGAAGAGACAACATCCCAGTTGATCCCGTTGGATGAATGATAGAGTGTGTGTGCCGCTGGATCCAATGCGTAGATGCCCTCACCTGCCACGGTAAGGGTGGTTAGATCGGTTGAGGGTGGCAATCCTGTCAGGTTGAGTGGACTCCATACCAGGTCGTTTCCTGCTGCTGTCATCACAGCTTCAACGTTGTCGCCACTCTTGTAGTAGGTGAAGAGGTGATGATTCAACTGCACGGTTTTTTGGGACAGGGGAGCTGCCGGGAGATAATCACTATCCAGCATTTGCCAGTTGATGATATAGGGATCCTCCTGGTAGATGTGCAGTTCAAAGCGGTATTCTTTCCTCGTGATCCCATCGGGAGCGGTGGTGGTGATCCCGGTGAGCCGGTTTATTGCCACTGAGTCCGATACCCTCCAGAGGTAGCTGCTGTCTGAATCGAGGGTCAACATCACCTGTGCGAAAGGGTTGTAACTGTTGGCCCCTCTGATGGTCAGCATCACGCTGTCGACCTCAAAGAGATATGGCAAAGGCTCTTTGTTGAAGATCCTCCCATTGATCTGGTCAATGGTAAACCGGGTGGCAGTCAACAACCCTGCGGTATCCGACTTGGATGCCAGTGTGATCGCGTATATCTGTGCATCGGGTGAATATTCCACATTGTCAGTCGATGAATTCAGGCATGAGGAGAGGAGCAACAAGGTTACGACAAGCACCGATGCCAAGGGGAAATATTTAGATATCATTTGTTTCAAAAATATTGTACACCAGGTTTAAGTATGTGCAAAAGTAGAAAGATTTTTCGCTATAACCATATTAAAATGAATATTTAAAGAAAATTTCGAGTTCTTTTGCTCTTTAAATGTAACTGCAGTGAACCTGCATATTTTTCTACATGGATGATTTCACCTTGTATCTCAGGTGCTTTTACCCCATCACCGAGCAGTAATTCCGACCGCTCCACATAGGCTTCATCCCACAAACCGGTCTCAATGAAACTTCTCAGCAAACGGGCACCTCCCTCCACCAGTAATGAGTGGATCTTCTCCTCGAAGAGATGGCTCATCATCTGGCTGATGGTGTCACGGTTGAAGTCAATGATGATCTGTTTCACCCGTGCCGAGGGAGGAAAGGGTTTACGTGCCAGGGCGCTGAAGATGATGGTGGGTGCTGTTCCGTTGAAGAGTGCCGCATCGGATGGTATTCTGTTCTTCCGGTCAATGACCACCCGTGTGGGGTGTGCCCCAAACCATTTCCTGGAGGTGAGTTGTGGATCATCGAGCAGTGCGGTGTTGGTTCCCACAAGGATGCCGGCCACCTCCGTCCGGAACTTATGTACAATGCTTTGGGTCAGTGGGTTGGAGATCATTGCCGGAGCTCTTTCATCCAGCGATGTACGCTCATGGTCCATGAAGCCGTCACGGCTCTCTGCCCATTTGAGGATCACATAAGGCCTTTTATGGAGCTGGTTGACAAAAAAGGCTCTGTTGAGCTTTCGTGCCTCTTTCTCCAGCATGCCTTCGACGACCTCCACACCCGCCGCCCGCATCATGGCAATACCCTTGCCCGAGACCATGGGGTTGGGATCGGTGACAGCTACCACCACCCTGGGTATCTTTCGTGAGACAATCAGGGCTGCGCAGGGGGGGGTCTTCCCATGATGGGCGCAAGGCTCCAGAGAGACATAGAGCGTGGCGTCGCTGAGGAGGGAGCTCTCTTTGACCGCGGCAATGGCATTCACTTCTGCATGCGGTTCCCCATAGCGGCGGTGATACCCCTCGCCAATGATCCTGTCGTGGTGTACGATCACCGCCCCCACCATCGGGTTGGGCCCTGTGGAGCCCTCTCCCTTACGGGCTAACTGGAGCGCACGCTCCATATAGACGGTTTTTATGCTCATTTTGTTTATCTTTGTTCTGTGATGAGCCACCCTTGTTTGTGTATCTGTGGTTTATTGCGCTAAAATGAATGACCCGTTATGCAGCAGATCCTACGGTATATCCGGCAAGAGCTGGGTGAACACTACCCGCTTTCCGAGGCCAACATGCTTGCACATATCATCCTGGAAGAGGTGACCGGTTTCACATTTGCAGGCATAACCTCTGGCAAAATTAGCAATTTATCCGATTCACAGGATCGTAAACTGCAACAGATTCTCACCCGGCTGAAAAAGGGAGAGCCTTATCACTATGTGCTTGGGAAAACCATTTTTTATGGTCTCGAGTTCCTGGTGGGTGAGGAGGTGCTGATTCCCCGCCCTGAAACAGAGGAGTTGGTGGAGTGGATCATCACCGACAACGGAGACATGCCATCTGCCATCCTGGATATTGGTACCGGTAGTGGATGTATTGCCGTTACGCTGGCACTGAAAATTGCGCAAGCACGGGTAGATGCCTTGGATATCTCTGCTGCAGCACTGCAGCTGGCCGAAGCGAATGCCCGTAAGAACCGGGCAGTGGTACAGTTTACACAACAGGACATCCTGAAGCCATTCCCGGTAAAGGCACAATATGATGTGATCGTAAGCAATCCCCCCTATATCACCGAGTCGGAGAGAGAGAGGATGGATCGCACCGTGACTGCTTATGAGCCCGGGGAAGCACTCTTTGTGCCGGACAGCAACCCGCTTCTTTTTTACGAGCGGATCGCTACCCTGGCGGGTGAGATGCTCAGAGAGAGAGGGCGACTCTTCTTTGAGATCCACCGAAGCAGAGGGGAGGAGGTATGTGCGATGCTGCGTGGAAAAGGATTCCGGGAGGTGGAGCTGAGAAAAGATCTCTCCGGGAACGATCGGATGGTCAGGGCGGTAATAATGAAGTAGCAGCGATGGAACGAGAGAAGAAAACAGTCACCCCGGAGCAGGCATATGCCCGTATGACGCGCATCTGCGCCAGGAAAGAGTATGCCCCGTTCG
Organism: Proteiniphilum sp.; assembly: GCA_018433945.1. Lineage (GTDB taxonomy): Bacteria > Bacteroidota > Bacteroidia > Bacteroidales > Dysgonomonadaceae > Proteiniphilum. The sequence goes on from JAHDQF010000028.1 coordinate 49,636, forward strand.
AGATCCGGCAGAAGCTGCAACGGCTGCAGCTCCCTGCCGATGTCGTTGAAACGCTCATTTCCCGGTTGATTAAAGAGCGCTACATCGACGAAAGACGCTTTGCTGAGAGCTATATTCGTGACAAACTGCAATTCAACAAGTGGGGAAGGCGGAAAATTGAGCTGCATCTATCCATGAAGAGGATACCTCCTGCAGTGATCAGCGATGCTTTCACGCAATTCTCCGAAAGCCAATTAAATGAATCGTTGCAGACGCTGCTCGAAAAAAAAAGGAGGAGTATTACCGGGCGCTCTGACTATGAACGAAACGGGAAGCTGATCCGATATGCCCTGGGGAGAGGATTCCCCATGGAGGCGATCATCCGTTGTCTGGAAAAGATGGATAGCGAATCTTACCCCGATGAGCCGCAATGACCTGTTAAGCGAGTTTTCCACGCTCTTTTTCCCGAAAGTGTGTGTAGTGTGCGGTGAGGAGCTGCTCTCCTCTGAGGATGCGATCTGTCTTCGCTGCATGTATAAACTGCCCCGTACCCATAACTTTCGTGAGAAAGAACATGCAGCGGAGAAACTGATGGCTGGTCGCATCCCTTTTGAGCGGATCGCAACTTTCTGCGTTTATGCCAAGGGTGGACTGTTGCCGCCGCTGATCCACCAGCTCAAGTATCACCAGCGGCAGGAGATAGGGCTCCTGTTGGGGCGGTTGTTCGGTGAGGATCTCCGGGGAAGCGACTTCCTCGCGCCAGTAGAGCTGATCGTGCCGGTGCCGCTGCATCCCCGTAAGGAGAGAGAGCGGGGATACAACCAGTCACAACTGATTGCCGAGGGGCTCTCACAGGCAACGTCACTCCCTCTCTCGGTGGGTAATCTGATCCGTGTGGTTTATAACCCCACACAGACACGCCGTAGCCGTACCCAGCGATGGGAGAATGTGCGTGATATCTTCCGGGTCATACACCCGGAGGTGTTTCAGGATAAACATCTGCTGCTGGTGGATGATGTGATCACTACCGGTTCCACCCTGGAGGCCTGCGGCATTGCACTGGCCCGCTGCCGGGGGGTGAAGATCAGTATAGCCACCCTTGGGGAAGTCTATTGATCCGATTTTTTTTACGCAAATGAATCGCACTTACGGATGAAAAGACGTACTTTTGTGATTCATCTCAATAAACCTGCAACATTATGCAAGACGTACAAAAACTGACCGCTGAGAAACTGCTGCAAATAAAGGCAATCAAGTTACAGCCCTCCAATCCATTCACTTGGGCCTCGGGCTGGAAATCACCCATATATTGCGACAACCGGAAGCTGATGTCCTATCCTGCCATGCGCAACTTCATCAAGGTGGAGTTCGCACGACTGATCCTGGAGAAATATCCTCAGGTGGATGCCATTGCGGGAGTTGCTACCGGAGCCATCGCTCCCGGTGCACTGGTAGCCGATCTGCTCGGCCTCCCGTTTGTCTATATCCGTTCCACGCCAAAGGATCATGGGTTGGAAAACCTGATTGAGGGTGATCTGAAACCCAAGCAGAAAGTGGTGGTCATCGAAGACCTGGTCTCCACCGGTGGCAGTAGCCTCAAGGCGGTGGAGGCAATCCGTCGTGACGGATCGGATGTGCTGGGTATGGTTGCCATCTTCACCTATGGATTTCACCAGGCATTGCAAAGCATGAAAGATGCCAGGGTGGAGTTGACTACGTTGTGCAACTATGATGTCATCCTTGATGAGGCACTGGCAACCGATTATATTGATGAGTCGGAGCTTAAAACACTGCAGGATTGGCGCAAAGATCCTGAAAACTGGGGTCACACAATCCAAAAAAGCAAGCGATGACTGAATTTGTAAGCGAGGTTAAAACCATTCTGCACAGTGACGCAGATGTTTACCGTGTGCTCTCGGATCCCCGGAACCTGCAGAAAGTGAAAGGAGAGCTGCCGGAAGATCAGATCACGGATCTGATCTTTGATGAAGATAGCATTTCATTTCGGGTGAACCCGATTGGTGCGGTACGCTTCCTGGTGATCGAGCGGGAGCCGGACAAGCTGGTGAAGCTGCAGTCGGAAAAACTGCCCTTTGATGTCTTCCTCTGGATACAGCTGGTAGCAAAAGGGGAGAAGGATACCAGGTTGCGTCTGACAATGCGTGCAGAACTGAACTCTTTTATCCGCGGAATGGTAGAGAAACCAATGAGAGAGATGCTGGAGAAGATGTCAGAGGCATTGACGCGTCTCCCTTACGACCGGTTATAGCCATGAGCAGAATGTTTCTGTTGACAGAGGAGACACAATGATCAGCTAAAAAGCAGCCGGCCGGACGCTTCACAGTGTCCGGTCAGCCTTTGGAAAATCAAAAAGTCATATAAGAAATAGAACTAAATAGGTCTTCGTGTGACCGTCAGGTCATATGAAGAACGTGTTGTACTAATTTTGTACTAATTTTGAAGTTGGTAAACTTATGGGTTTTGTGCCTTGATTTAAGTGTTTGTCATGGTTTTGTTCGGTACCGCACG
>JAHDQF010000048.1 GCA_018433945.1 Proteiniphilum sp.
GGCGATCAAGAACGGACAGAACCCCTTTGAGGTCCTTCAGGTTATTGCAACCCTTTCTCAAGCGTAGTTTCAAGTATAGCATAGTGATTGACGAATAGTCAGGACTCTCTGTCTATGACAGGGGGGACCTGAGTAGTTACATTATTTCAGCATCAAAATATGATCTTTACCTTTGTTGCGAACATAAACATGCAAGTTTCGTAATTAATTTTGAATGACTTGCGTTACTTAAATTATTTTAATTGTACACATATGTCAGACATTACATTTCGCGTAAAAGCGCACAGTGAGAATCCGACCAAAACCATCGCGAAGGCAAGGGGTTTTGAAGCAATTATTGATGAACCCGGGGAACTGAACGGCACCAACGACGGTCCCAACCCGGTGGAATATACACTCATCGCCCTTTCGGGCTGTTTGAATGTGATGTGCCACCTTGTGGCCAAAGAGATGAATTTTACACTGAGGGGCGTAAAAATGAACCTGTCGGGTGTCCTTGACCCGGATAAACATTTCGGGATGAAAACTGCTGAACGAGCCGGATATAAACGGATTGAGGTAGAGATCATCCCCGATGCCGATGCCGATGCAGCGACCCTGGAACAATGGCTCAAAACCATTGAAGAGCGTTGTCCGGTAAGCGACAACCTGAACAACCCTACACCAGTGCTGATCAAATTAAAATAACAGATCTCTTATACTCTGAGAGGGCAGCCCGTTGGTTGCCCTCTCTTGTTTCCTATGCCTCCACTTCCGGTTCTATCCAGTCGCCGTGATCTTTGATCAGCCGGATCAGATGTTCCACGGCTTCTGCCTGGGGGATATTCTTCTCCACAAGCTGTTTTTTTCGATAGAGCGATATTTTCCCATGTTCGGCACCCACATAGCCGTAATCGGCATCGGCCATCTCTCCCGGCCCGTTCACAATACATCCCATCACCGCGATCTTCAGATGTTTGAGATGAGAAAAATGTTTCTGCACGAGCGCGACCGTCGTCTGCAGGTCGAACAGTGTTCTTCCGCAACCCGGGCAGGAGATAAATTCAGTTTTGCTGGTGCGCACGCGGGCTGCCTGCAGGATACCGAAAGCATAGGCATCGATATCGGCGATATCGATTTTTCCATCGTTGCTGAGCATGACTCCATTGCCAAAGCCGTCTAAAAGCACTGTTCCAAAATCCACTCCTCCTTTTAGCTGGATACCTTCCGCCTCATCTTCGGCATAACTCCGTTGCAGTACGACCGGCACACGACAGTCCGCATTTAGCAGGGCGTGGAAAAATGCCCGCTGCTCTCCTACTCCGTTCTGATGATCGGTCGTGAGAATAACAACTACTTTCGGCGTATCTTTCAACAGGGAGATCACCTCATCTGTCAGTTGCGGGTAGGATAGGCGAAGGAACTTCACTTCCGCAGGGCACTCCCGCAGGTTATCGACCCCGGCAAGCGTAAAAAGCGGATAATGATCGATTTTATTTTCCCAATGCAGAAAGTCCACAATCGATTTCATTCCTTTCGGAAAGTTATCGGGAACGCGACTTCCCGTATAGATGTAATCCGGGATGAAATGAGGATTGACAGACATGTCGTCGATCCTGCTTCTGTCGGAGATCACCACCGGAGGAAACTCACCGCCGATGTTCCAGACCGCATCGGTTTCGCGCCTGTCGGTGGAGAAAGGTGAAAAGCCGGGGAATTGTTTCCCTTCAATCGGCTGATGATTTTGCCGCTGCATCACATAGTCCACCAGCTTCCGTGCTACCGGAACCTCCGCTTCGGGGTCTTCGCTCAGCGAAACACGGATGGTATCACCTAATCCGTCGCTCAACAGCGCACCGATCCCCACGGCCGATTTCATGCGTCCGTCCTCGCCGTTTCCGGCTTCGGTCACGCCCAGATGGAGCGGGAAATGCATACCCTCTTTGTCCATCTCAGCGACCAGTAAACGCACCGCCTTGGTCATCAGCAACGTGTTGGAGGCTTTCATCGAGATCACGATATCGGTAAAACCTTCGTCCAGGGCGATACGGAGATACTCCATGCAGGACTCTACCATCCCCTCGGGTGTGTCCCCGTAGCGGGTCATGATACGATCCGAGAGCGATCCGTGGTTCACGCCGATGCGCACAGCTGTGCCATGTTCCTTGCAGATCTGCAGGAAGGTGACCACCTTGGCTCGTATCTTCTCCAATTCCGCCGCATACTCCTCGTCGGTATATTCCACCTCGGCAAAGGTTTTCTGCTTATCCACATAATTACCGGGATTGATCCGCACTTTCTCGGCAATGGTCGCGGCAACCTCCGCTGCACGCGGATTGAAATGAATATCTGCCGACAAGGGTGTCGTGTAGCCCATCTCTCTCAGCTGCCGGTGAATCTCCCGCAAGTTATTCGCTTCGCGTACCCCCTGCGTGGTTAAACGAATCAGGTCTGCCCCGGCAGCGATGATCCGTTCACATTGTGCCACACTGGCTTCCGTGTCGAGTGTGTTGGTGTTGGTCATTGTCTGTATCACGACCGGATGATTGCCCCCCATCGTGATGTTTCCGACCTGCACATCAATGGTGGGGCGCCGTGTATAGTTGAAAAAATCCATATTATTGCCAATTATTTATTCAAAGGTAATACTTCTATCCAATAACCATCGGGGTCGATGATAAAATATAACCCCATCTCCTGGTTTTCATAGCAGACAACGCCCATCTCCTTATGGTAGGCACGCATCTGGTCGTAGTCGCCCTCCACCCGCACACACAGATGCTGTTCGTTGTCACCCATGTTATAGGGCCTCTCCCAGTCGCGCAGCCAGGTAAGCTCCAAGGTGAAGCCGGTGACGCCATCACCGAGGTAAACCAGGATAAAGGAGCCGTCAGAGGCCTCCTTCCTCCTTACCTCTTTTAATCCCAGCGCCTTGTCATAAAACACCAGACTTTTTTCCAGATCGAATACATTGATGTTGTAGTGGTCGAACCTTGCTTTTACTTCCATATTGATTCAGATTGATAGAGATTGAAAAAAGATTGATTGAGGGTGAGCCGGGTCATTCACAACCGAGTTCGTACGATTGGCCAGGTCGGGTCAAAGGCAGGTAGATGGCACCGTTATGTTCCGCTACCATGGAAAAGCTGTTTGCTTTCTCATATTGCTCCCCGAAATGCATCGGCAGGAAATAACGGGTTTGGATACGTGTGACAAACTGCTCCGCTCCCCGCATGTAATCTTTCCCCAGACGGGGATCCACCGGGAACATCACCAGATCAAGCTTGTCACTCTGCTCTGCCAGCAGTTCCAGTTCACAGAGAAAGTTATTCTCGTTTGTGAGTGCCTCCTCTTTTCCTACCTCCTCGTTCCAGTGCCAGTTGTTCAGATCACCGGCATGAAAGATACGACACTTATTCCATTCCAAAAGAAAAGAGCCCCCTTCATCGGTCGATCCGAACGCCTTCACCCTGATTCTATGATCCCTGAAGAGCTCTCCTTTTCTGAGGTAAACCGCATCAACAACGGCACCCTTACCAGAACTGTGCAGCTCATGTGAGAAGATATAGGTGATATTTTTTTTCTGCTCTTTCCAGGTAAGAATCTCCGGATTGAAATGATCCGAATGGGAATGGGTACACAACACATAAAGATCCTCCTCTTTGCCGAGCAGGTAGTCGTTGACCCATCCGGTGCCATCATCCCGTGGTGCATCTTTGTAGTAGTCAAAGATCACGGAAAAAGAACCGAACTCAATCAAATAGCAGCTATGATAGATATATGTGACTCTCATAACTCATAATAACAAATTGGCGACAAAAAGTTCTGTCCTTTTTACATAAAAATTAATAAAAGGGATTCGGTTTCTCCCAGAGCAGCTGTCTCCAGGATTTCACCCCATTTTGAGAACATATTCCCCTTCAATCTGTTTAATACTTGCACATTTTTTGTACATTTGCGCAGTTTTTTATCAAAAGTATCCCGGATATCCACCATGCGGTAGCGACAACCGGGCTATCAAAATGGAATCAATTATGACTTACAACTTATTAAAAGGAAAAAGAGGAATCATCTTCGGAGCACTGAACGAGATGTCAATCGCCTGGAAGGTGGCTGAAAGAGCCGTGGAAGAAGGTGCCGTTATCACCCTGTCGAACACACCGGTAGCGGTACGCATGGGCGACACTGCCAAGCTGGGCGAAAAACTGAACGCAGAGATACTACCTGCAGACGCCACCAACGTGGAAGATCTGGAGATGGTCTTCTCCAAATCGATGGAGATCCTGGGTGGGAAGATCGACTTCGTGCTGCACTCCATCGGCATGTCACCCAACGTGCGCAAGAAAAGAACCTACGATGACCTGGATTACGATATGCTGATCAAGACACTCGATATCTCGGCCATCTCCTTCCACAAAATGCTGCAGGTAGCCCGCAAGCTGGATGCCGTGGAACGAGGCGGTTCGATGCTGGCACTCACCTATGTGGCGGCACAGCGTGTTTTCTACGGCTACAACGACATGGCCGATGCCAAAGCGTTGCTCGAATCCATCACCCGCAGCTTCGGCTATATCTACGGCCGCGAAAAGGGGGTACGCGTGAACACCATCTCACAGTCGCCTACCATGACCACTGCCGGCAGCGGCGTGAAAGGGATGACCGACCTGATGGACTTTTCCGAACGGATGTCTCCTCTCGGCAACGCTGATGCAGATGATGCTGCTGACTACTGTATTGTGATGTTCTCCGACCTCACCCGCAAGGTGACCATGCAGAACCTTTACAACGACGGTGGCTTCTCCAGCATGGGCATGAGCCTCCGTGCCATGAAGCAGTATAGCAATGGCCTGGATGAAAACCGCGACGAGAACGGCAACGTGATCTACGGGTAAACAAACTTTTATATAGCTATATAATTTAGCTTCGGCCGACCGACCGAAGCTTTTTTTTTATACATTTGTATCCTTATGATGATCAGGATATACAATGAGAACCCCAACCCGCGGGAGGTTGAGAAGGTAGTAGCAATACTGCGCGATGGGGGCATTGTGGTCTACCCCACCGACACGCTTTACGGCATCGGCTGTGACGCCCTCAATGTGCGGGCGGTGGAGAAGATCTGCGACCTGAAGGGGATCAACCCCCAGAAGAGCAACCTCTCCATTATCTGCAACGACCTGAGCATCATCAGTGAATATGCCAGGGTGAGCACACCGGTCTTCAAGCTGATGAAGCGTAACCTGCCCGGCCCCTTCACCTTTATTCTGCCCACCACCTCCTCACTGCCCAAGATCTACAAGAAGAAAAAAACGGTTGGCATCCGTGTGCCTGACAACAACATCATCCGCGAGATTGTCGCTCAATTGGGCAACCCGGTACTGAACACCTCAGCGATCGATGAGTCGGAGGAGCCGGAGTACTGCACCGATCCGGAACTGATCCACGAGAAGTGGGAAAGCTTTGCCGACCTGGTGATCGACGGTGGCACCGGCGGCATTGAACCATCCACCGTGGTGGATTGCTCAGCGGATGAACCGGTCATCATCCGGCAGGGAAAAGGGGAGTTAAAACTCTGAGATATTCCATAATCCAATTGAAATCTTGCTAATTTTTGCTGCTAAATAATTGCTTCACTTCCATATGAACCCACTTTTATGAAACGAGCATGAATATCATTACACACAGGAAAATGATAATCGCGAGTTCACTAAAGTTAGACTATTCCTCGCAATGGCATAATCCAAACAAGTTTGGCTTCTGCTCATTGCTTAACGGAATAGTTCCATACGACTTTAATGTAAAAAAATAAAATATTATCGTATGAAAAAGTCAATTCTCAATCTCTTCATATTCTTTCTACTCCCATACCTCTTCAGTTCCTGCAAAGATGATGGCCCACTTGGTTCGGATTATAAAATTGATACGGCATCTTTTGATCCTGTCAATAAAACTTTTATAGTTACATATAGCAACGGAGAAGAGGAAGTCCTGGAAGCAATTTTAAACACGAGTTACAGCCCTACAAGAGCTACTGTCACATTGAAAAATGGCACACAATTAAGTGTAAATGATGCCAGTGAGGCCGGTGAAATATTATTTAGTGGCAAGGGAAAGTACCAATCTGCCACATACAACCCAAATACTGGTTCATTTACAATTGTTTATGACAGCGGATTTAAAGAGGTATTAAAAGCTACCATAATTGATGACTTAGATGAATCCTTTGTAATCCGTGATCTGGCTGATGGCAGTTTTTTACTTTTTAATATTTCTAATCCAACTGAAGGCGTAAAGCGGATTACCAAAAAGGGATCACTTGTTTCTGCCTCATACAATAATCAAGAGAATAATAAATTTTTTACACTTCGATATGATTCCGGATATCGAGCATCTGTAGAAGCCTTTATTGACAATTCCACGAATCCGGTAAGTGCCAATATTACTTTGATTGACGGAACATTTATATCCATAGATGATGCAACCAAAAGCGGAGAAGCTGTTGTTGATAAAACAACCCAACCCACAAGTGGGAACATTTACGTAAATGGGTGGATATTTGAGAATATGTTGGTGTATTATTTATGGAATTACAAATTACCAGAAAATCCAAATTTTTCTCTTTATCCGGATGATTTTTTTTATTCCTTACTAAATAAATATAGTATTTCAAATCCTGAGGGAGATAGATTCTCCTGGATACAGGATAACTATGTGGAGTTGCTGAATGATTTAAGTGGGGTCAGTTCCGATGAAATCGGCTTTGAATATATTTTTGTCTGGGCGGATCAGGCGCAAACCCATTATTATGCGCTGGTACTTTACCCAAAGCACGGCACCGACGCCGAAGCAAAAGGGATTAAGAGGGGACGATTTGTAACAAAAATAAACGGCCAAAATATCACTCCTCAGAATTATGAATCCCTCTTCGGGGGCTCCGGAACAAAAAAACTCTCCATGGCCGACTGGGTTTTTAACCCCGCAGAATCTACCTACTATCTGCAAAACACCGGCGATGTGCCCATTCAGATGCACAGCGATTATGCCGAAAATCCTGTCTATAAAGACAGTGTATATACTATCAATAATAAGAAGATCGGCTACCTGGTATATAACTTCTTTGCTACGGATAAGGGGGATAACAGTTACGAATACGATAAACTGCTGATGAGCCGGCTGGATGCACTGAAGGCCCAGGGAGTAAATGAAATGGTGCTCGACCTTCGCTACAACAGCGGGGGAGCTGTCTCTTCTGCCATTGCCCTGGCAAGCGCATTGGTGAAAAACAGATCTACCGGCAACGTATTTACTATCTCCCAATATAATGTAATTGTACATAATTCGTTACTTAAGGAATATGGCGCCAATTACAACAAAGATTATTTTATATCACAGATTGATACGGCCAAAACAGATAACAGGGGCAACGTAATTGAGTGGATCAAGATTGCTGATGTCCCATCCTTAAATTTACCGCGTCTGTATGTCCTGACCTCCGGTTGGACTGCTTCTGCCAGCGAGCTGGTCATCAATGGACTTAGGCCCTATATGGATGTAATTCTGATCGGAGAAACAACCTACGGGAAAAATGTGGGCTCTATCTCCATCTATGAGGAAAATAATCCCTGGAACAAATGGGGCATGCAACCTATTGTGGTGAAGTATTTCAACAGCAAGGGTGAGTCGGACTACACAGCCGGCTTTTCGCCCAATTATGAGGTGAATGAATTCGCAGATCTCTTTCTATATGATTTCGGGGATACCAATGATCCGCTTCTCGGGAATGCAATCTCTCTAATTACGGGTGCGGGTGCAATAAAAGCTACCCACTCCACACGTGCTACCCCATTCCTTCCATTGCAGATAGATGAAAAAACAATGCTCCGCACACGTGAAAAATATCGTTTTAATATGCAGGATGATGTGCGTGGAGAAGACATAAGAAAATTGATAAAGAAATAAAGAACAACATAGGTCAACAAAAATATATTGCTAATAATCGATTTGTTTATCCCACCTGATACTTTTCCGGAATCTCATCCATAATTCTGAATAGCTCTTCCACTGTTTCGGCTCTGAGCAGGGCAATACGGGTAGATTTAAAGTCGGGTATCCCCTTGAAGATGGGAGTAGCTGCCAGATGGCGCCTGTTATGCAGGATACCTCTCAGTTCGCCGGTACGTTCCACGCTCTGCAGAATCTGCTCCTTCAGGATATCGATGTACCAGTGGAATGATTTCTTGGACAAATGGTCACCGGTATTCAGATAATGCTTCACCTCCTCGAAGAACCAGGGCTGACCGATGCTTCCGCGACCGATCATCACCGCATCCACGCCGGTCTCGTCAAACCGTTGCTTTGCCAATTCCGGTGTGGTTACATCGCCGTTCCCTATGATCGGAATATGCATCCGCGGGTTGTTCTTGACCTCCCCGATCAGTGACCAGTCGGCCTCTCCCTTGTACATCTGCGCGCGGGTGCGTCCATGCACCGTGAGGGCAGCGATGCCGCAGTCCTGCAGCTGCTCCGCAAGCTCCACGATGATCTTTGAATTATCGTCCCACCCCAGACGGGTCTTCACCGTCACCGGCTTCTTCACAGCCTTGACTACCTTTTCGGTAATCTCGAGCATCACCTCCGGTGTGCGCATCATCCCCGATCCGGCGCCCCTGCCGGCAATCTTCTTTACGGGACATCCGAAATTGATATCGATCAGGTCGGGATCCGACTCCTCGCATATTTTCGCCGCCTCCACCATCGCGTCGGGGTCGCTGCCGTAAATCTGTATCCCGATGGGCCGCTCCTCCTCACCGAAGAGTATTTTGGCTTTTGTTTTCTTCACATCGCGGATCAGTGCATCGCTCGAGATGAACTCGGTATAGACCATATCAGCCCCGAACCGTTTGCAGAGCAACCGGAAGCCGATATCGGTCACATCCTCCATCGGGGACAGGAAAACCGGCCTCTCGGGAAATTCCAAATGAGCAATCTTCATTCGATTCTCCTTGCTTTTTTGTTTTAGCCCAGTTTCTCCTTCCACTCTTTCTCATTGAACCCCACTAGCACAAAATCAGCGGTCACCACCAAAGGGCGTTTGACCACCATGCCGTTGGATGCAAGGATGTCGAGGAGCTCATCGCGAGTGGCACTCTTCACTTTTTCTTTCAGGTTCTGTTGCTTATAGACCTGTCCCGAGGTGTTGAAAAACTTATTGATGGGCAGCCCGCTGCGTTCAACCCACTCCGTGAGCTCTGCCTTTGTGGGGCGTTCCTCCACAATGTGGCGGACAGTGACCTCCACTCCGTTCTCTTTCAGCCACAGGGCTGCCTTACGGCAGGTGCCGCACTTGGGATATTGTATAAAAAGTGGTTTCATTTAAGTTGTAAATTTGTACGTTACGCTCCGCCTCAAACAGGTATGAGGTTGGAGCTCTGTGATTTTATCAAACAAATGAACATAAAAGTTTGTACATATACACAGACCCATAAAAAATGAGGGATTCACTTCACTTCATTTTGTTCGGGTGGATAAAATTTATAGAAGAAAATGGTATAAGCCATATCACAAGTCGCCAAATAATTCCTTCCTGAGTTCAGGCGTCAGTCTTGTTCTTTTTCAGCCACATGGCTGCCATGGGGCAGGTGCCGCAGGTTGGATATTGTATACAGTACTGAGTTCAGTATTCCCACTTTTTGATCCGCTCTATCGCCTCAACAGTCTTCTCATAGCTGTTGAAGGCGGTAAGCCGGAAGTAGCCTTCTCCGGCGGAACCGAAGCCCACGCCGGGCGTACCCACGACATGGCATTCTGCCAGTAAACGGTCGAAGAATGTCCAGGAATCCATGTCACCGGGGCATTTCAGCCAGATATAGGGTGCATTTTCACCGCCGAAGAGGGTCCATCCCTTTTCAATCAATCCATCGCGGATCAGCTGCGCATTGTGCATGTAGTAGCCAACCATCTCCCGCATTTCCTGTTGTCCCTGTGGGGAGTACACCGCCTCGGCAGCACGCTGTACAATATAGGCGGTACCGTTGAACTTGGTGGACTGTCTCCGGTTCCAGAGATGATGAAGAGAAACCTCCTTTCCGTTGGCAGTGGTGCCTTTCAGTTCTTGTGGCACCACCGTGTAACTGCAGCGCAACCCCGTGAATCCGGCATTCTTGGAGAAGGAGCGGAACTCGATGGCACAACGGTTGGCTCCATCAATCTCATAGATGCTGCGGGGGATGGTCTCATCGCTGATGAACGCCTCATAAGCGGCATCGAAGAGGATCAGGCTCTTCTGCTCCAGTGCCCACATAACCCACTTTTTAAGCTCTTCCCTCGTCATCACCGTGCCGGTGGGGTTGTTGGGGTAACAGAGATAAACAATATCAACTCTCTCATCTGGTATCTCCGGTAAAAAGCCGTTTTCATCGCTGCAGCGCAACAAACGTATCTTGTTGGTTTTGCCAATGCGCATCAGCGTGGTGTCGAGATAGACCGGATAGACCGGATCGGTGATGGCCACCACATTCCCTTCACCCAGGATATCGCCGATGTTGCCGGTGTCGCTCTTGGAGCCGTCACTCACAAAGATCTCATCCGGTGCGATGTCGATGCCCCGCTTTTGAAAGTCAGTCCCGGCAATCGCCTCCCGCAGGAAGAGATACCCCTGCTCGGGGCCGTAACCACGGAAGCTCTCCTTCACCCCCATCTCATCCACCGAACGGTGAAGGGCTTCGATGACGGCAGGTGAGAGCGGGAGCGTGACATCACCGATGCCGAGCCGGATGATGTCGGCCCCGGGATGGGCGGCACTGAATTGATCCACTTTTCTGGCAATGGTGCTGAAAAGGTAGCTCTCACCGAGCTGAAGATAGTTTTCGTTGATCTGAAACATAAGGAATTTAGGATTTGAGAGTTTTGGAATATGTGATTGGGATGTGGAATTTTCGTTTCAAAGCAGTTGTCCCTTGAAAACGAATTGTGCATCGCCGGTAAGGAAAACCCGGTTCTGCTCCCGGTCCCACTCCACCTCCAGGTCGCCTCCAAGGAGGTGCACCAATGCCTTGGGGTCGGCACGACCGGTCAGCACGGCGGCGACCAGCACCGCACAGGCACCGCTGCCGCAGGCGAGCGTCTCGCCGCTCCCTCTCTCCCAGACGCGCATCCGCAGGTCATCGCGGGCGATGACCTCCACAAACTCCACATTGGTTCGCTGCGGAAAGAGCAGGTGATGCTCGATCGTTGATCCGATGAGCGGCAGATCAAGCGCATCGATTCCTTCCGTGAAGATCACCGCATGGGGATTGCCCATCGATACAAAGGTGACCGGCCAGGTGGCTCCCTCTGCCTCCAGAGGATGCTCCACCATCTCCGGCAGAAGTGCTTGCGGGGGCTGCAGCAGGCTGCCATTAAGAATCGCAGGCCCCATATCCACGCGAATCTGTGTGACCCGGTTACTGACGGGATCAATTGTCAGCTGCAGCTGCTTGATGCCAGAAAGCGTCTGCAGCGCGATCTCCCGTTTATTGGTAAGTCCGCGCTCGTAGAGATACCTGCCTACGCAGCGGGCAGCATTGCCGCACATCAGCCCCTCGCTGCCGTCGGCATTGAACATCCGCATGGAGAAGTCGCCCTGTTCGGCGGGACCGATCAGCACCAGTCCGTCGCCCCCCACCCCGAAATGGCGGTCACTCAGCCGGCGGGAGAGCTCTTCAGGGTTTTCAACCTTTTCCTCAAACAGGTTGACATAAATATAATCGTTGCCCGCGGCATGCATCTTTTCAAATTTCATCTTTCTGTATCATTTTATGAACCCATCTTCTGAAAAAAACTGCCCGAATCCCATGGAAGCCAGACAGTTTGATAAAAGGTTTAGGCCCTAAGCATAGGGCTCATGATGGATATTCGCTCCTTTTCCGGCAAAACTACAACTTTTTACCGGTTTTTTCGAAAAAATATCGGCATTAATTTACTTATAGCGCACCCATTTGAACATTTCCTTTAGCGATGGCTTCTTGCCATACATCAGGATCCCTACACGGTAGATCTTGGCTGCTACCACCGAGATCAGGATAAAGGTACCGTAGAGCAACAGGAGGGAGAGGATCTTCTCCCAGAGAGGAATACCGAAAGGGATACGCACCATCATGACAATGGGAGAGCTGAACGGGATCAGTGACGCCCAGAAAGCGAGTGGCCCATCGGGGTTGTTCACGCTGTAGAAGCCGGCAAAGAAGGCGAACATGATCAGCAGGGTGACCGGGGTGAGGAACTGACTGGTATCCTCTTCGCTGTCGACCGCTGAGGCGAACATGGCGAAGATGGAGGCATAGAGCACATAGCCACCAATGAAGAAGAGCAGAAAGAAAAGGATCACCTCCAGCCAGTTGATGCTGAGGATGGCACGCATAATGCCCTCCATCGGGATCCCCCCCACATCGCCCAAGCTACTCGTGGATGCCATACCTCCCATGCCGCTACTCATGGATGCAACCTGTTCAGGTGATACCACCAGGAATGAGAGCAGGCTGAAGAGTCCCCCCGCGAGGATACCCCATATGGCCAGCTGGGTGATGCCCACCAGTCCGATGCCCACGATCTTGCCGATGAGCAGGTTGACCGGTTTCACCGAGGAGACCATCACCTCCACGATGCGTGTTTTCTTCTCCTCCAGCACCGCCTGCATCACCATGTTGCCATACATCAGGATAAACATGTAGATCAGGATGGTGAAGACCATGCCGATGATGGTGGCCACCTCGGTGAAGGATTCGGTGACACTGCCATCACCTTCCATGCGGAGTGTCTGCAGTGAGATGGAGGGTTTCTCCTCAAGGATCTCTCTCACCTGCATGATGGCTTCGCTCTCCACCGCACCGCTGGCGGAGAGCTGGTCGAGCCGCTGCTGTGTAACTTTCTCACGCAATGTGCTGCGTATCAGCTCCTGCAGCTCCTGCGGTGACTGCTTCTCGGAGGTGAGCGACACCGATCCCTGATCCTTGCTCAGGTCGCCGGTAATATGCAGGATGGCAAACAGCTCCCTCCCCACCTTTGTCTCGGCGTCGGCATGTTGCTCTTCACCCACGATCTCGAACTGATAAGTCTCTGTGGAGTGCAGCAGTGGAGCGTAGATACCAGTCTGATCGATCACTGCGATCCGCTTCACTTCGCCATCGTTGAGGGTGGAGAGCCAGAGCGGCAGAAAAGTGAGGGCTACCATCAACAGCGGCATCAGCAGGGTGAGGATGATGAAGGACTTTTTACGGACGCGGGTGATGTATTCCCGTTGGATGACTAGGCTGAGTGTGTTCATATTTGAAGGAGATTGATCCAGATTGAAAGTTCTAATTTCATGAATGAGCTTCTTTCGTAACGGTCCTGATAAAAACATCGTTCATGGTGGGCAGCTCCTCATCGAAGCTCACCACCTCATAGCGGTCGAAAATCAACTTGGCCAGTTCGTTGCCAGTGATGCCCTCTTCCTTGCGGATGCGCAGGTCGATAAACTCATGGTAGGGCTCCTTCGACAACAGGGTGAAAGAGGGATGTTCCAGGTCGAACTCGTTACCGTAGATCCGGAAACGGAAGATACCGGGACGGTGCTCCTTGCGGATATCGAACACGCGGCCCTGTAACACCACCTCCGACTGATGGATGAGGGCGATGTTATCGCAGAGTGCTTCAACCGACTCCATGTTATGGGTGGAGAGGATGATGGTCTTGCCCTCCTCCTTCAGGCGAAGCATCTCGTTCTTCACGATGCCGGCATTCACCGGGTCGAAGCCGCTGAAGGGCTCGTCGAAGATCAGCAGGTCAGGGTTGTGGATCACGGTCGAGATGAACTGCACCTTCTGCTGCATCCCCTTGGAGAGCTCCTCCACCTTGCGGTTGTACCAGCTCATGATGTCGAACCGCTTGAACCAGATCATCAGCTCACGATGGGCATCCTGCTTTGACAGACCACGCAACTGCGCCAGATACATCGCCTGCTCACCCACCTTCATCTTCTTGTATAATCCCCTCTCTTCGGGCAGATAGCCGATCCGATAGACGTCCTCCTCTCGGGAAGGGCGTCCCTCAAGCAGGACCTCCCCACTGTCGGGCGCGGTGATGCGGGTGATGATGCGGATCAGGGTGGTCTTGCCGGCACCGTTTGGGCCCAGCAGGCCGAAGACGGTACCCTGCGGCACGGAAATGCTCACCTTGTTGAGTGCCAGGTGATGGGCATACCTCTTGACAACATCTTTGGTTTCTAAATACATATGCAACGGTTATTCAATTTACGAAAGCCTCTCAAACAGCAATGATGCTGTTTTGTTACTACTGATTTTATTCTTGTTACGGACAACATTTTTGAGAAGATGTGATGCCCGTTTATGATTTCAATATTTCAGGATGATCCGCTCCCCCAGCTCCTTTGCCAGCAGCTTCTTGATCTGCTGAAGCTGCTGAAGCTGTACGATCAGCCCGCTCTCATCATCCGACGAAGCATTTTTCAGCGCCTTCTTGATCTCCTCAATTTTCTGAAGCACATAGGCATTCTTCAACTCTGTGGTGGCACGCGGCACGTAACTGTTGAGAAGGTTCTGCTCCAGCAGGCGGGAGCTCTGATCACCCTCCTCCTCACCCAGTATCCGGGAGTGGATCTTGCTCAGTTGATAGCGATCGCTCATCAGCTCAGAGGCTAACCGGCTGATATCCGGGTCGGCATGTGAGATGAAATGGCGGCCTGAATTGAAGGCTGAATCCTCGATATGTTCCGATGCCTCCTCAAAAATGCGTCGGTAGAGTTCATTGGTGAACGCAATGTTATCGCGCTCCAAATCGAACAGCACAAACTCGGTCACGCCCGGACCTTCCTCTACCAGGATATCCTCCTCCACTACTTTCTTTCCCTCTTTCCGTTTCTGCTTCTCATACTTGCGGTAGATAGGCGTGTTGCCGTAGCGGATCACATAACGAATGATCTCCCGCTCGTAACGGTCGTATGGGCCGGCTTTGGCGCCTTTTAGCAGCTGCTTTGTGCCTGCCGGAGTGGTGGCTGCCTCTGTCTGCGTCAGGGTTGCCGCCACTGCCTCCGCCCGTTCTGTCTGCTCCTTCTTCCGCTCGAAGTTACGCCGCCGTATCCGGTTGATCTCGGCTATCAACACCCGCTCCTGCATCTGCAGCATCTGGGCACACTCCTGTATATAAACCGAACGGGTGATGGAATTGGGTATCAGGGCGATGCTCTCCACCACGTTGGAGATGAGCCCTGCTCTTTTTACGGGGTCATCGCCTGTCTCTTCCAGCAGGAGCTGTGTCTTGAACCGGATGAAATCGACCTCGTGCTCGGCGATGAAACGGTGGAACTGCTCAGCGTTCTGCTTGCGGGCAAACGAATCGGGATCCTCTCCATCCGGCAACAGCACCACCTTGACGTTCATCCCGTCCTCCAGCAGCAGGTCAATCCCCCGCAGTGCAGCCTTGATACCGGCACTATCACCGTCATATAACACGGTGATGTTCTCCGAAAAACGGTGGATCATCCGTATCTGTCCATGGGTGAGTGCCGTTCCGGAGGAGGCCACCACGTTCTCAATACCTGCCTGGTGCATGGATATCACATCGGTATAGCCCTCCACCAGGAAACATTTGTCCTGCTTCACGATGGCACTCTTGGCGAAATAGATACCGTAAAGCTCACGGCTCTTGGAATAGATCTCGCTCTCGGGGGAGTTGACATACTTCCCCACGTTCTCCACCTTCTTGAGGATGCGGCCACCGAAGGCGACTACCTTACCCGAGAGGGTGTGCACCGGGAAGAGCACCCTCCCCCGGAACCGGTCTACCAGCGGCCTGTTCTCTTCACCTCCTGTGGAAAGACCCGTCTTCAGCAGGTAATCACGCCGGTAGCCCGCTTTCTGCGCTTCCGTGGAAAAAGCATCACGCTGCTCCAGGCTGTATCCCAGCTGGAATTTCTTCACGATATCTTCCCGAAAGCCCCTCTCCCGGAAATAGCTTAACCCCACCGCCTTCCCCTCGGGATGGGTGTGAAGGATCTTTACAAAATAGTCGCGGGCGTACTCGTTGAGGATGAACATGCTCTCCCGGTCACTCTGCGCCTGCTTCTCCTCATCGGTGTACTCCTTTTCCACCACCTCGATGCCATATTTACGCGCCAGATACTTGAGCGCTTCATAATAGGAGAGCTGCTCATGCTTCATCACGAAATGGATGGGTGAGCCCCCCTCACCACAGGCAAAGCACTTGCAGATATTCTTGGAGGGAGAGACATAAAAAGAGGGAGTACGATCATCGTGAAAAGGACACAATCCCACATAGTTCACCCCCCTGCGGCGCAGCGTGACGAAGTCGGAGACTACATCCACGATCTGAGCGGCATCCTGAATACGTGCTATGGTGAGTTGATCGATCATTGAGGATACGAAATTAATGATTTAGTTGGTGAAAACGGCGAATTTCAAAAATAATCTTTACATTTGTGAGAGATAAATTTGATTCTGATAGACCTAAAATATTCAAGATGGAGAAGATCGACTGGTCGAACCTCTCGTTCGGCTATATGAAAACCGATTACAATGTGCGCAGTTACTATCGCGACGGTGAATGGAGTGCCCCGCAGTTGGAGACCTCTGAAGAGATCAGCCTGCACATGGCGGCCACCTGCCTGCACTACGGCCAGGAGGCTTTCGAAGGGCTGAAAGCTTTCCGGGGAAAAGACGGGAAGATCCGCATCTTCCGCATGCACGATAATGCCGAGCGGTTACAATCATCCTGCCGCGGCATCATGATGGCAGAGCTCCCGGTGGAGATGTTCGAAGAGATGGTGATGCTGGTGGTGAAAAAAAATGAGCGGTTCGTGCCTCCCTACGAAAGCGGCGCCTCCCTTTATATCAGACCGCTGTTGATCGGTACCAGCGCTCAGGTGGGTGTGAAGCCGGCTAAAGAGTACACCTTCCTGATCTTTGTCACACCGGTGGGACCTTATTTCAAGGAGGGGTTCAAACCCACCCCCATGGTGATCATGCGGGAGTACGACCGGGCAGCACCACTCGGCACCGGCACCTTCAAGGTGGGTGGCAACTATGCCGCAAGCCTCCGCTCGGGCGAGAAAGCCCATGCAATGGGTTACTCCGCCGTGATCTACCTCGACGCCAGAGAGAAGAAATATATCGACGAATGCGGACCGGCCAACTTCTTCGGCATCAAGGAGAACCGCTATATCACCCCCCAATCGACCTCCATTCTCCCCTCCATCACCAACAAGAGCCTGATGCAGCTAGCCAAAGAGATGGGAATGACAGTGGAACAACGTCCAATACCGGAGGAGGAGCTGGCCACCTTCGAGGAGGCGGGTGCCTGCGGCACGGCTGCGGTGATCAGTCCCATCCTGCGCATTGACGACATCAGCGAGAACCGGACCTATCATTTTTCTAAAGATGGGAAAGCCGGTCCGGTGTGCGAGAAGCTCTACCACAAGCTGCGTGCCATTCAGTATGGTGATGAGCCGGACAAATATGGCTGGGTGACCATTGTGGAATAGAATAAAAAAAAAGCGGTTGTTGCCGCTTTTTTTTATTCTATTGATGCTCTCCCCACTCCCGGTATGGATGGATGGCAAGATAGGAGTTATAATAACGTACGTTGCCGGTTACTTCGTTTCCAAGCCAGTCTGGTTTCTCAAAAGGCTCCTCTTCGCTCTCCAACTCCACCTCGGCGATCTGCAATCCCTCATTCTCACCGGTGAACTCATCCACCTCGAATGTGTGCTTTCCCACCCTGATCAGGTAACGGGTCTTCTCAATCACTGCATCTTCGCACAGTAAGAGCATCTCCTCCGCATCTCGCAGGGGCACTTCATACTCCCACTCCTGGCGGGTAATGCCTCCTTCACCCACAGCCCCCTTGATGGTGATATAACCTTTTTCTCCCTTAACGCGTACCCGTATCACACTTACGCCAGACAACGATAGATAACCCTGCTTCATCTGGTAATGATCGTTGGCTTGCGACTTGTATTCGCCGTTGACCAGAAATTTACGTTCAATTTCGTAACCCATCACGGTTGTTTTATGGATATAACAATTAAAATCAATAAGGGTTGATGAAAAAAAAAGATACAAAAATAACTATGTTTTTAAGATCGCGTAATCACTACGAAAAAATAAAAACATAGTTAAGATTTTGGTTGGATTAAATAAAAATCAATGCGCGTAATTCAATTCTTTATTCAATGAATCTACAACAAAAATAATATCTTTATCTGAATTAATAAAATTATTCACTAGGGAAATCCCATATTTTGAGGAATTATTCTACACTCTTGTGGGAATTATTTTTAATTGAGAAGCATCTGATTTTACATAGAAGCAGATTTTATTCACCCAAAAAACTTACAACATTGGAGTGAAACCTTGAGGTGGTAGCCCCATTTTCTTGAAATAACTTTATCAAGTGGGCGATAACAAAGCGGTTTTTTCCGGAGTTTACCGTCTGCAAGCTGCACGGGCAGATGAGGCAGGCTGAGAAGGACGAGGTGATGCGACAGTTTGTGGAGGATGAAGCGCAGATCATGACCGAAAGCAACGACGGTTTCGTGATTGCCGAAGCCGATCTGAAGCTGCGTGAGCGGAAACCGGTACGACTGGAGCCGGATCAGTTGAAATATACGGACACGTGTGGGGAGCATAGGCTCACCCTTTAGGGTAATGTTTGCTCCACTTTCTGAGCTGATTTTTCCGATAAACCCTCCATATAAATCAATTTTTGCGTATTCGACTATACAAGGATATCCTCACTCCTATCGGACCGTATTTAACGAACCTTTAAGACAACTTTGCCCACATGATTTCCTTCCTTCACATAAGCATGGGCTTTTTCCACATCCTCGAGCATGAATATTCGGTCAATGATGGGTTTGATTTTGCCTTCTGTAAACAGGGGTAAAACTTTTTGCACAAAGCGGCTGGTCAACATCGATTTTTCGGCGGTGGAACGA
>JAHDQF010000008.1 GCA_018433945.1 Proteiniphilum sp.
CGTGCGGTACCGAACAAAACCATGACAAACACTTAAATCAAGGCACAAAACCCATAAGTTTACCAACTTCAAAATTAGTACAAAATTAGTACAACACGTTCTTCATATGACCTGACGGTCACACGAAGACCTATTTAGTTCGGTTCGGGACTGCAGAAAAAATAAAATTGCAGGTCTGGTTCGAACAGCTATATAGAATTTCTATATAGAATATAACAAGACGATGAGAAAATCGATAGTTATTGCACTGACTTTAATTATACATGCAACCCTTTACGGGCAAAACGCCCTCTATAAAGGAACG
Source organism: Proteiniphilum sp. (assembly GCA_018433945.1). Taxonomy (GTDB): domain Bacteria; phylum Bacteroidota; class Bacteroidia; order Bacteroidales; family Dysgonomonadaceae; genus Proteiniphilum. Next base: position 305 of record JAHDQF010000008.1, read on the forward strand.
GTGATTGATGCGGAATATCATACGCCGGTTGCTTATGCTGCTGTTTTTATAGAAAACACCTTGTATGGATCGGTAGCCGACAATGTGGGGAAGTTCTTTTTTACAGCTCCCGATTCACTGAAAAACGTCCGGCTTGTAATAGCCAGACAAGAATTTAGAATAAAATATCTCCCTCTTGACAATCAAATTCCTACTAAACTGATCATTGCGCTTCAACCCGACAACATTGAACAGAGAGCACCGGCGTTGCTGGATAATCTGGCAGGAGGGAAAAGCAATTTGGTTGCGCTTTTGAACAAAGCGACCATATTCGTGATCAATGATTGGATCCCATTGGGCAATCCGGAAACCAACAAATTCGATTTCGGACGGATTCAGACTTTCCCCACCTACAACCCCATCGAAGGTCTGCGCCTCAGGGCAGGTGTTGCCTCCAATTCCCGTCTCAGTCCCCATCTCTTCCTGAAAGGATACGTAGCCTACGGTTTCGGTGACCAGCAGTTCAAGTACCGCGGAGAGGCAACCTACTCCTTCGACAGGAAAGCTTATCATGAGGCGGAGTTTCCGAAAAACAACCTGAACCTGGTTTACGAAAAAGATCTATACTCACCCGGTGAGATACACCCCCGTTCACTGAACGACCTGCTGCTCATCACCTATCGCAGATCAGAGAATGAGTCCACCTACCGGAACTTTGCCGAGATCAACTACGAAAGAGAATATAAAAACGGACTGGCACATATGGTCTGGATAAGAAGAGCCAGGTTAGTGCCGCAGGATGGATTGCATTTCGAAAATCAAATCGACGACATGATCCTTGTCGATGATGCACTCCATACAGCCGAAGCCGGCCTGCTATTGCGTTATTCCCTGAGAGAAGCCTATCTGCAGCAGAAACGCATGAGAAAACCGATTGAGATGACCAGTCCTGTTTTCTTTCTTTCCCATGCGGTTGGAACGTATGACTACTTTGGGGACGTGAAACCCTGGCACCGGTCGGAACTCTCCGTGCAGAAACGCTTTCTGATAGGATCTGCCGGTCGCCTCGATGCAGTGGGGGAAGTGATGAAGGTGTGGAACAAGGTACCTTTCCCATTGTTGGTTTATCCCAACCAGCGAGTGCGGCATCATATCGAGAACAATGCTTTTTTCCTGAACCGTGCTCTGGAGTTTATGGCTGATGAGCAGTACACCCTCCGGACTACATTCGTGGGGGATGATTTGCTGCTGGCGAAAATTCCACTGCTGAACCGTCTGCAGATGAGAGAACTTATCTCCCTGCGGGCATCCTACGGCCGGTTGAGTGACAGGAACGATCCCGGGCAATCACCGCACCTGTACACCTTTCCTGCAGCTTCACACAAATATGGTTCCGCACCCTATGTGGAAGGTGCTGTTGGCATCACCAGCTTCCTGGGATTCCTGCGTGTGGAATATGTACATCGCTTCACCTACCGGGATCTGCCCGATGCCCTACTGGGAGGCATCAGGGTGGATATAACCCTGTAAAAAAAGTAAGAATGTAATCATCAGCAGTCGCAAATGAAAACCGGGGTAAACAGCACGAAGAGAGCTATTGGTACCATCTGGAGCAACCTGTTCTGGAAAAACCCGCTCCATCTCTGGGCGCTGAAGGTGACCCTCTCCATCGCTTTCCTGCTGCTCCCGGCAGAGCTCTATCTGCACAATTCCTTTATCGGCACCACGCTTGCACTGGGTGTGGTGGCCATGGCCCTGGGTGAGACCGATGTCCATCCGCGGGGCAGGATGAAGTCGGCCGTCATCGCCCTGCTGCTTTTCTTTCTCATCAGCAGCATCACAGAGCTCACACTCCCATATCCGGCTATTTTCGCCACTGTGCTTGGCATCATGGCTTTTATTTTGGTGCTTGTGGGTGGCATCGACTCACGACTGCAGGGGGTCACTTTCGGCAGCCTGCTGATTCTGGTCTATACCATGCTGGGGGCAGGCAACAGCGACAAGTGGTTTCACCAGCCGCTGCTCCTCACCGCAGGGGCGCTCTGCTACTCAGTTGTTTCGATCCTGCTGCTTTATCACCGGCCCTACCGGCTGCTGAGCGATCATCTCTCACTCGGCTTCCGCTACCTGGCGGAATATATTGAGCTGAAAGCCGGACTCTTTCCCAGCGACCCCGCCATGCAGCGATCGATCCGCAACCAGTTGGCACAAAAGAACACCCAGCTGGCACAGCAGATCGAAGCCTGCAAGAATGATCTCTACAGCTATTCCGAGGAGAGCCATCCCGAAAAACAACCTCAGTTGAGCAGCTTTTACAGGAAGTGGTTTCTGCTCCAGGAGATGCAGGAAAGGGCGATCTCCAGTCACGAGCAGTATGACCTCTTATCGGAGCAGGTGAAGAACAGCGAGCTGCTTGAGGGCTTTGGGCAGTTGATGCGGGAGCTGGCCAAAGCGCTCACACTCTATGCGGAGTCGATGATAACCGGAGAGCCTTATCGCCATCCCCTTTCACTACGTTGGACGGTTTCAGCCATGCAGCGGATGCTGGAGGATGAGAAAGGAGAAACGCACCATTTGACCCTCTCCCTGTTGATGCGAAACCTGACCGGGCTGGAGAAGAATCTGCGGGAGCATGAAGAGTCAGGCTCACCGATCGATCTCTCAGCTTTCTACACCCGTAAGCCGGAGAGGAAAAGGCTGAGGGAGCTTCTCACACCCACTCACCCCCGCTTTCGCTTTGCCGTGCGGCTCACCCTCGGCTGGTTACTGGGATATGGGATGATGCAACTGCTACATTTTGAGAAGGGGGGATGGATCCTGCTTACCTCGCTCATTGTCTTTCAGCAGACCTACAGCGCTACCCGCATACGTCTTTTCCACCGCGTGCTGGGCACACTGTTGGGTGTCATCCTTGGGGTGACACTGGCGCAGCTGCTGCCTACTCACGCGGGACACATCCTGTTGCTGCTCGGGTCGATCTATGCCTTTTTCTACTGGCTGAAGAAGAATTACACCATTGCTGCCATCTTCATCACCACTTTCGTGCTGGCAATCTTCAACCTGATCTCCAGCCAGGGGGTGGAGGTGATGCTGCCACGGATTATCGACACCCTGATCGGCGGTGCAATCGCCTACCTGGTGGTGCGCTTTGTGTGGCCCGACTGGCAGTATAAGCAGCTCCCCTCGCTGTTGCACACCGCAGTGGTGAAGAACAAGCGCTACTTTGAAAGCATCTACGACGGCTCCGTCAGCGAAGAGGAGTACCAGCACAACCGTCGTACTGCCTATAACGCCGACAATGCACTCACCTCTGCCTGGAAAGGGATGCGCCTGGAACCCAAAAACAGCCGGCAATATGAAGAAAACGCTTTCAACCTTACCAACCTGAACCACGCTTTACTCTCTTACATCTCTGCCTTCGGCGTGCACAAGCATTCCGAAGATCTGACGGAGGAGGAACGATTGTTTTGTCAAAAAGTGAGCGGGGTACTGCACTACGCGGCTGAGCTGCTGACCGGCAATGCCGATCAGAGCCGGCTGGATGCCCTTCTTCAGGAAGCCAGCTGCTGGGAAGAGCGCATCGAGGAACTGCAAAATGACAAAACCAACCGCAGGGCAGGACTGATCTACAACATCGCCCATGTTTCCCGCGAATTGCTGATAGAAACGAAAGGGATTTTAAATAGTAAAAGTAAGTGATTCATTCAATATCAATGAAAAAAATCGTTCAAAAGATGTTTTAACAGATCAAAATAAAAATCATACATTTCCTCTTAAAAACCTTGATTTTTATTTTATGCGCTTGGAAATACTCGATTTTCATGTACTTTTGCATGATCAAAAGGGAACAAAACTAAATAGGTCTTCGTGTGACCGTCAGGTCATATGAAGAACGTGTTGTACTAATTTTGTACTAATTTTGAAGTTGGTAAACTTATGGGTTTTGTGCCTTGATTTAAGTGTTTGTCATGGTTTTGTTC
>JAHDQF010000061.1 GCA_018433945.1 Proteiniphilum sp.
CTAATGGAACCAGTCCGCCGTTGGTTCTTCACACAAAATACAAAAAATGAGAATGATTAAAACGAATAATTAACAAGAAATCTGCATATGCGCTAAACAACTTTAGCTTTTACGCTACTGCGGAAATTAGTACAACAATATGAAACGAGCATGAACATGTTTTTCACACAAGTACATGATAATCGCGAGTTCCATACGACCTTAATGTAAATGAATAAAATATTATCGTATGAAAAAAATCATCCTGTCAGCAATCCTACCCGCCATACTTTTGATAACCGGCTGTGTGCAACAGTCCACATCCATCTTTAATGGAGAAGATCTCTCCAACTGGCAATTCATCGTTGAGGGGAACGCGGTACCGGCCGAAGAGGTCTACAGCGTGTCAGATGGAATCATCACCGTGAAAGGAGAGCCCCTCGGCTACATGTACACCCGGGAAAAATACCGCAACTACACCCTGGAACTGGAGTATCGATGGGTCGGCGAAGAGGGCAACAGCGGAATCTTTTTTCTGATCGAAGAACCGGCGAATCCTTTTCCAAAGGGAATTGAGTGCCAGCTGATGGCAGGCAAGGCAGGCGATCTGGTGCTGCTGAATGGTGCCGACCTGAAAGAATACTCGCTACCTGAAGGGGTAACGGAACGACCCGCCTTCCCGGTGATCCCGAAAAAAGAACCTTCAAGCGAGCAGCCAGTAGGTGATTGGAACAAGGTCAGCATCACAGTTAACGATGGAGCGATCAGCATCCAGGTGAATGACCTGTTGCAGAACAGTGCCACCAGCGAGGTGAAGGAGGGTCACATTGGCCTTCAGAGCGAGGGGAAGGCAATCCAGTTCCGTAACCTGGTGTTGCACCCTTTGAAAGATAGCGAACAACCATAAAAAAACCACAACAGTCATGCATGTAACCGCAAACGCAAAGAAATTTATCGACCTGGAAGAGAAATATGGAGCACACAACTACCATCCGCTGCCGGTGGTGCTGTCGCGTGGTGAAGGATGCTACCTCTGGGATGTGGATGGAAGGAAGTATTTTGATTTCCTCTCCGCTTACTCCGCCGTCAACCAGGGACACTGCCATCCGAAAATTGTGGCTGCGCTCAAAGCACAGGCTGAGACGCTTTGTATTACCTCCCGCGCTTTTTACAATGATGCACTGGGGCCCTACGAGAAGCTTATGCACGATTATTTCGGATACGACAAGATACTGCCCATGAACACCGGTGCCGAGGCGGTGGAGACAGCACTCAAGTTGGCCCGCAAATGGGGTTACCTCAAGAAGGGGATTCCCGAAAACGAATCGATCATTGTCGCGTGTGAAGGGAACTTCCACGGCCGCACCATCACCATCGTCTCCATCTCCACCGATCCTGATGCGAGAGCCGACTATGGTCCCTACACCCCCGGCATCGGGGTGATTCCCTACAACGACGCATCAGCACTTGAAAAAGTGCTGAAAGAGAAGGGCGACAGGGTTGCTGCATTTCTGGTGGAACCCATACAGGGGGAAGCAGGCGTAAATGTACCGGACGAAGGATATCTGAAAGCGTGCTACGATCTGTGCAAAGCGCAGGATGTACTCTTTATTGCCGACGAAATACAGACCGGAATCGGGCGTACCGGCAGGATGCTCTGCTGCGATCACGAAGGCGTACGCCCCGATATCGTGATCCTGGGAAAGGCCCTCTCGGGAGGAGTATTGCCCGTTTCGGCGGTATTGGCCGATGATGAGATCATGCTGACAATACAACCGGGACAGCACGGTTCCACCTTTGGTGGGTTTCCCCTCGCCTGCCGGGTGGCAACCGCCGCGCTGGAGGTGGTGAAGGAGGAGAAGCTGGCCGAACGTGCAGAAGCGCTGGGCCGGATGTTCCGTGAAGAGATGAGCCAAATAAAGAGTCCCATGATCCGCCAGATAAGAGGCAAGGGACTGCTCAATGCAGTGGTGATAGAACCACACGAAGGCAAAAAGGCGTGGGATGTCTGCCTGAAGATGGCCGAGAACGGCTTGCTGGCTAAACCTACCCACGAACATATCATCCGTTTTGCCCCACCGCTGGTGATTACGGAGGAGGAGCTGAAGGAGGCCATCGCCATTATCAAAGAATCGATAAAATCACTGGAATAAAAGCAATAGATATTCAGTAGTAATTCAGTGGTAATTCAGTGGTAATTCAGTGGTAGTTCAAATTTACTTTGTAAATTTAGATGTTTGCTGCGTTCGGCAAAGTTCAAACAAGTTTGCCTTTGCACTCTCTAATCGCAAACATTCAGTTGTAACGCGAGTGCAACGAGCGAATAACGTGCGCGAAGCGCGTGAATAATGCGAACGCAGTGAGAGACTAAACGAAGCAGAATTTTATGCAAACAACCTCCAGGGTACTGATGATTCGACCTGCGCGCTTCGCATTCAACGAAGAGACGGCGCAGAACAATTTTTTTCAACAGAAAGGGGACACCGGTTCCGTGGCCGAAAAAGCACTGGAAGAGTTCGATGCCTTTGTACAATTACTCCGGGGTAATGATGTGGACGTGATTGTCGTGCAGGATACGCCGGAGCCGTGGACACCCGATGCTGTCTTCCCCAACAACTGGTTCTCCTCGCACATCTCGGGTGAGTTGGTCCTGTACCCCCTGTTTGCCGAAAACCGCAGGAGGGAAAGAAAGCCGCAGGTGATGGAGCTGTTGCGCCGTAAAATCAACCACCGCAAAATAATTGACCTTACCCACTGGGAGAAAGAGGGTGAGTTTCTGGAAGGTACCGGCAGCATGGTTTTCGATCGCGACAAGCGGATAGCCTACTGTTGCCGTTCACCACGCACTTCTGAAAAGGTACTGGCCGATTTTTGTGCGCACATGAACTATGAAGCGATGGTTTTTGATGCAACCGATAAAGACGGAAAGCCCATCTATCATACCAACGTAATGATGGCAGTGGGGACACAGGTAGCGGTCATCTGCCTTGAGTCTATCACCGACGCAAAGGAGCGTCAGCAAGTGGTAACACGATTAACTGCTACCGGCAAGATCATTGTAGATATATCATTGGAACAAGTCGCCCATTTTTCCGGCAACATGCTGGAAGTGAAAAGTCGCAACGGCACGCCCATCATGGTGATGTCAGCATCGGCACGCAAAGCACTCACACCCGATCAGGAGAGGGTCATCACCACCTTCACCCGTATCCTCTCCACCGACCTGAGGACCATCGAGATAAACGGCGGGGGATCGGCGCGCTGCATGCTTGCAGAAATATTCTGCTGATTTGGTTACAATTCTTAGGAATTGGTTTTTTTTATTCTTACGTTTTAAAACTAGTGTATGAACCCTTTCAATCAAGAAGTAGTATGTCATTCAAATCAGAACTGAAAGAATTTTTAATGCGCGGCAGTGTCGTAGACATGGCCGTAGGTATTGTGATTGGCGCAGCATTCGGCAAGATCGTCACCTCCTTTGTGAACGATATTTTGATGCCGCCCATTGCCCTGTTGTTCGGACAGGGACAGTTTTCAGAACTCAAACTGGTATTGCGGGAAGCCGTGATGAACGGTGTTGATGTGGTTACACCCGCCATCACCTGGAACTATGGTGCCTTCATCCAGTCTGTTATTGACTTTCTCATCATCGGTATTTCCATCTTCTTCGTCATCAAGGCGATGAATTCCATGAAACGCAAGAAGAAGGAAGCTCCGGCTCCCGAAGCTGCGCCTAAACCCACCAAAGAAGAATTGCTATTGACCGAGATCCGCGATTTGCTGAAAAACAAATAGTTCTTCTAAACATTACCCGACAATTCTACATGATTTGTCGCAGGCAGGTCTCTCTCATCCGGTCAACAGCTGACCGGACGATTTGTTACGCAATTTACGCAAGAGCGTACATCCCGATCAGCAAACAACCAAGTAAAGAACCCATTTTATAAAAAATCAAAAACAATGCTGGTAAAAAAATATCCTTTTTTTTTGTAACCGATCCGTCGAAGTGAGCGTCCCATGTTTGTAAACAAATGAATAATTCACTTTTAAAAGCATGCAGTTATGGAAGAATTTCTGGGAGAATTAATACCGATTATTGCAATTATTTGTACCATTGGCCTGCCAATTATTGCCGGATGGATTCTGGGATTACAATGGATCAAGAGTCGCCATGCCGAAAGAATGGGCCTCATTAACCAGGGTATTATCCCACCCGACAGTCCCAAAAAGAAATCAGATCCCAACCGTTTTGTTTCACTCAGAAACGGGATTGTGCTGGTTGCACTGGGAATAGGAATTATTGTGGGTTTCCTGTGTTCCGAATACCTGGTAATTGGACAGGGAAATGAGTTCTGGGTTACGAGTGCCAGTGTGGCCTTCTTTCTGGGCGTGGGCTATCTGGTTTATTTCCTGATCGTAAAAAGAATACCGGTCAACCAGTCAAAGGAGGAAAAGGAGGAAAAGGAGGAAGCAGAACAGGGATAACCGCTTACGATGAACGAGAATCAACGTGTGCTCCAGGTGCTTTCGGGCAACACTTCTGCATTTGCATACTTTGTCGAAACCTATCAGGATATGGCGATCACCATCGCCTACCGGATTTGCGGCAACATGCAGGATGCGGAAGATGTCGTGCAGGAAAGTTATCTCAAAGCCTACCGGAATCTGCACAGTTTTCGTTCAGAGAGCAAATTCTCCACCTGGTTGTATCGCATCGTTTACAATACGGCTGTCACGCATACAAAGACACAAATGTGGATGAGAAGCAGAGAGGCAGAGATCGAAGATGCGTCTTATCTGGCTGACAACACACCGGAAATAGAGATGGGTGAGATGGAGCGAAAAGAGATGGTGGCCAAGGTCATGCAGAAGATGCCTGCGGGAGATGCACTTTTACTCACGCTCTATTATCTGGAGGAAAATTCGGTCAAAGAGATTGCAAAGATCACCGGTTTAAACGAACCCAATGTGAAGGTGAAACTGTTCAGGGCAAGGAAACTTTTTAAGAAAATGGTTGTTTCAGGTTATGGCGTGCAGGTTACAAGTTCATAAAAATGATCATCATGATGGAGAAATACAGTGAGCAGGAAGAGGACAAAAAAATTCGTCAGATGTTGGCATCCACGAAAATAGATGCGCCGGAAAACCTGAAACATCGCATCATGCAGCAGATAGAAACGGAAAAGGCACTTGCCCCGCAAAGCATGGAGCCGAAAAAAGAACCGGGGAATATATTAAAGGAAATGGGTGCAATCTTTGGCATTATGTATGCCGTATTGGCAGCAATGGTTGCAGGGGTATATTTCCTGGTTGGAAAAGCATTTCTGCTCTCCGCCCAATTTTTGGGTGCAACAATCCTGGTTGGTTCCATCTTCAGCCTGTTGTGGCTGATTTCGCGCCTGGATTCCCATTTAAGGGCAAAGAAACGAACCCGCTGATTGCATATCTATGGCCCCCGGGTGATGAGGATCAAAAGATCAATGGCTGCCGGCAGTACACTCTTCCAGGTCGATTTTCAGGCATACGATTACTCCATTAGCAAATCTGCTTTTGCTTTTGCAAGTATTTCAGGCGATTCGGCAGGCGGGTATCGCAGATCGAGCGATCGGAACAGCTCCAGGATGATATCTCCCACCGCCACACGGGCAAAGAATTTCTTGTCGGCAGGGATCACATACCAGGGTGCATACGGCCTGGATGTTTTCTCCAGCATCTCCTCAAATGCTTTGTCGTAAGCATCCCACTGTGCCCGGGCATGGAGGTCGTCCGAACTGAACTTCCAGTTCTTATCGGGCTCCTCTATTCTTGAAAGGAATCGCCCTTTCTGTTCCTCCTTTGAGACGTTCAGGAAGAACTTGAGGATCCGCATGCCATTGTGATGCAGATGTTTTTCAATGGCGTTGATCGCCTCGTAGCGATCGTCCCAGAACTGTTGATCAATCATCTCCACCGACTCGTAACCGGGGATCCGCTCATTGAGGATCCACTGTGGGTTTACCTTGGTAGCCAATACGTTCTCATAGTGCGACCGATTGAAGATCTCAATCATGCCACGCTGCGGCAGTACCTGGTAGTGGCGCCAGAAGTAATCGTGCTCCAGTTCGTTCTTGGTAGGGGTCTTGAAGCTGTGTACACGGCATCCCTGCGGGTTGATGCCCGACATCACATGCCGGATCACGCCGTCTTTGCCGGCCGCATCGCGCGCCTGCAGGATGATCAGCAGTGAATAGCGGTCGTCGGCATAGAACATCTCCTGCAATTTCTTCAGCTCTTTGATGTTCTGCTTAATCTCCTTTTTCGCCGATTTCTTGGTGAAGCCACCATCCTCGCAGGTGGCATAATCCTTCAGGTGAACCTTTTTAGCAGTGTCAACGCGAAGTTTGCCATAATCATAATGCATGCTATACCTGATTTATTGCTGGACAGAATTGCTGCTCGCACCTTTCAGAAAACCCTGATACCGTTGTTCGTCCGATATGATCCGGAGTCCCTCGCGGAAGATCTCATTCTCCTGGTTGACAATCCGGAAAAAGGCAGAGGAGTCGTACAGGTCGCGGGCGATCAGCGCCTTAAGCTGAAGGAGGATCAATGAACGTGACTGTTCATACTGCGCCTCATCCCATTCCACGCTGTCGGTCACCGCCTGTTCATGAATCCTGCCGGCTAATTCATCAGAAACCTGATACCCTTGCGCGAAAGAGCGTGCATCCGGATAACTTTGCAGCAGCTCTTTTCTGTTCTTGTCCACCTCGGAAATGGCTACCTTGTTGATCACCCCATTTGCATTGAGACGGCCATGCAACATGGTTCCCGTGGTATCCATCGGCACAAAGCAATCGGGCATGATCCCGCCGCCACCATAGACCGTTCGCTTGTTCACCAGAGTGGTATATTTGAGCGAGTCGGGAAAGTGGATGCTGTCGGCATCGAAGAGCTCACCATGTTCATATCGGTTCATGAAATCCTGTTGGTAGCCATCGGGGTCTCCAGGCTTATAGGGTTTCTGGATGCTTCTCCCGGTAGGGGTATAGTAGCGGGCCACTGTAAGCCGTATCATGGTGCCGTCGGGCAGCGGCAGCTGGCGTTGTACCAGTCCCTTACCAAAGGTTCTCCGTCCCACGACCACGGCACGATCCCAGTCCTGCAGGGCACCTGCCAGTATCTCACTGGCCGATGCAGAGTTGCTGTTGACCAACACCACAACCCTGCCTTCAGTGAGCTGACCTTTGCCACTGGCGTGCATGGTGTATCGGGGCTGATTCTTCCCCTCGGTGTAGACGATCAGCTTTCCATCCTCCAGAAACTCACTTGCAACCTCATTGGCAGTTTGCAGGATACCACCACCATTGTCGGTAAGATCGAAGATGAGATGTTTCATCCCCTGCTTTTTGAGTGCCCGTTCAGCTTCCCGGAACTCCTCACCGGAGCTGATGCCGAAGCGGCTGAGACGGATGTAGCCGATCTCATCGGTCACCATGTAGGTGGCATCAATACTGGTGATGGGTATCTGGTCGCGCACGATGCGGAAAGTAATGAGTTCCGGCACACCCCGACGCAACACTTTCACCTCCACCGAGGTGCCTTTGGGGCCACGCAGGCGACGGATCACATCCTGGTTGTTCATCTTCACCCCGGCAATCAGTGTATCGTTCACGTAGATGAATTTATCTCCCGGCATGATACCCACCTTCTGCGAGGGACCGCCACCGATCACCTCCATTACGTAAAGCGTATCGGTGACCATGTTGAAAGAGATGCCGATACCCTCGAAATTGCCCTGCAGCGGCTCATTCATCGCTTTCACCTCCTCCTCAGTGAGGTAGGTGGAGTGAGGGTCCAGCTCCCTGAGCATCGCACGGATGGCTGTCTCGGTAAGCTCTTTCGTATCCACATCATCCACGTAAAGCCCGTTGATCATCTGGAGCGTTCGCTCCAGCTTTAACCCCTCGGGAGAGGGCCTGAATTGTGAAAAAGCCACTCCCGGTAGGAGAAAGAGACTTAGCAAAAGTGTCAGGAAATATTTTTTCTTCATATTATTTTTCTATGGTTTGCGTTTGAGCTTCATCCCACTTGGGATGAAGAGATGCACGTCATGCCCGTATCGAAGCAGTTCTCTCACCTGAGTGGAGCTGACATGCGTGAGTGCAGGCTCTGTGAATAACAGAAACGTTTCAATTCCCGAAATGGTTCGGTTCATATCAGCAATGGTCTTCTCATACTCGAAGTCGAACACCGAGCGGATGCCCCGCAGGATGAAGCCGGCACCGACCTGTCGCGCGAAATCGATGGTGAGTGATTCGTAGCTCTCTACCCTCACGCGGGGGTCATCACGGTAGAGGTCACGGATCATCTCCAGCCGCTCCTCCAAAGTGAAGAATGATTTCTTCGATTCGTTGAAGCCGATAGCAATCACTATCTCATCCATCAACTGCAGACCACGTCGTACCAGCGATTCGTGGCCGGTGGTGAAAGGGTCGAAGGTTCCCGGAAAGAGTGCTGTTCGCTTGTTGTTCGTCTCCATTGTGTTCTGATTGAATGGGATTGGTACTGACGGCTTGTTGCTTACCGCTTATTGCTTTTCATGCAATCCCCTCCTCTTCAATGACCAGGTTGTCGATGATAAAGTTCTGCCGTTCAGGAGTGTTCTTCCCCATATAGAACTCCAACAACTCTTTCAGCAGATCCTCCTTGCGCATGGTCACCCTGTCGAGGCGGATATCCTCTCCGATAAAGTGACGGAACTCATCGGGCGAAATCTCACCCAGCCCCTTGAAACGGGTGATCTCCGGGTTGGGGCCCAACTCATCGATGGCGCTGAGACGCTCCTCCTCTGTGTAGCAATAGAGGGTCTTCTTCTTGTTACGTACCCTGAAGAGCGGGGTCTGCAGGATATAGACATGTCCTTTTTTGACCAGGTCAGGGAAGAACTGCAGGAAAAAGGTGAGCAACAGCAGGCGTATGTGCATCCCGTCGGTATCGGCATCAGTAGCAATGATCACCTTGTTGTAGCGCAGTTCATCCATGCTCTCTTCGATGTTGAGTGCCGCCTGTAACAGATTGAACTCCTCATTCTCATAGACAATCTTCTTGGTGAGTCCGAAGCTGTTGAGTGGCTTGCCACGGAGGCTGAAGACCGCCTGGTAGTTGGGATCACGACTCTTGGTGATGGATCCGCTGGCAGAATCACCCTCGGTGATGAAGATGCTGCTCTTCTCCCGCTGATCACTTCGCATATCGTTATAGTGGATGCGACAGTCGCGCAGCTTCTTATTGTGCAGGTTGGCTTTCTTGGCCCGTTCACGTGCCAGCTTGGTGACACCGGCGATCGCCTTTCGCTCTTTTTCCGAGTCGAGGATCTTCTTCTGAATGATCTCTGCCACCTCGGCATGTTTGTGAAGGAAGTTATCCAGCTCTTTCTTGAGGAAATCGTTGATATATTTGCTCACCGACACTCCTCCCGGGCTCATCTCCTTTGAACCCAGCTTGGTCTTGGTCTGCGACTCGAAGACCGGCTCCTCTACCTTGATGCTGATGGCAGCCACAATACCATTGCGGATGTCTGAATATTCAAAGTTGCGATTGAAAAACTCCTTGATCACACGTGCCGCAGCTTCACGAAAAGCAGTGAGATGGGTCCCCCCCTGTGAGGTGTGCTGCCCGTTGACAAAAGAGTAATACTCCTCTCCATATTGGGTGGTATGGGTGATCGCCACCTCGATATCCTCCCCATGGAGGTGAATGATGGGATAGAGCTCCTCGAGGGTGAGTTTCTCGTTGAGCAAATCCTCCAGTCCGTTTTTGGAAAAAAATTTCTTCCCGTTGAAGAGGATGGTGAGCCCGGTGTTGAGAAAGACATAGTTCTTCAGTAGTGGCTCAATATGTTCCTCGCGATAATGATACTCCCCGAAAATCTCCGGATCGGGGGTGAACTCCACCCGGGTGCCGTTTGGCTGATCTGCGGGAATCACCTCGCTCTCATTCAGCAGTATCCCCTGTTTGAAAAAGACCTCTTTGGCTTGTCGCTCGCGGTAGCTGACCATGAAAAAGCTGGAGGAGAGGGCGTTTACAGCCTTAATACCGACCCCGTTCAACCCTACTGATTTCTTGAACGCCTTGGAATCATATTTGGCGCCGGTGTTCATCCGGGAACAGACATCCTTCACCTTGCCCAGAGGCACACCCCGACCATGGTCACGCACGGTCACCTGCCTTTCGCTGAGGGTAATCTCAATGGTTTTACCGAACCCCATCATGTACTCATCGATGGAGTTGTCAAGCACCTCCTTGAGCAGCACGTAGATGCCGTCGTCGTAAGAACTGCCGTCTCCCAGCTTGCCGATGTACATCCCCGGACGACGGCGGATATGCTCCTGCCACTCCAGCGTTACGATGTTATCTTCCTGATAGTTATCCTGTAGTATCTGTAGTTCTTTTTCTGTTTCGTTCACAATCTCTCTGCTCCTCTTACAATTTTTTGATAAAAGCTCTCCGCCGTTTGGTTTGCCGAGCTTCCAGGTCATTCCACATCGATTTCATGCGGTGGTTCAGATCCAGCTCAGGATTGCTCTCTGCATAATCAAAGCCCAGTCGGTTGGCTGCAGGTATAAATTCATTGAATATAAGCGCGTTCACTCCCTTTCCCTGATACTCCGGGTCGACTGCTACCAACAACAGGTCCAGGATATTGTTATCTTTACCTTTCAGCGCACGATAGAGATGGTACCATCCCATGGGCATGAAGCGACCTTTGGCTTTCTGCAATGCTTTGGCGATGCTGGGCAACCCGATACCCACCCCGATCAGCTTGTTGTCTTCCTGCCGAATCACCAACGTGAGGAACTCCAGTCGCAGCATGGGGATATACATATCCACGTAATAGTCGATCTGCCGCTCAGTCAGCTCCACGAATCCGTATAGATCCTTGTAGGCACGGTTAATCAGCATGAAGATCTCCCTGGCATAGGGATAGACATCCTTCTTGCTCTGCAGGTGCTTCACTGCCAGACCGGAGCGTTTCTTCACGATCTCGGTGGCACGCAGGAACCGTTCGGGGGTCTCCTTGGGAATGGTGATGAGGAACTCCACCCAGTCCTGATCCTTCACATATCCCATGCGGTTCATGTGATCCACGTAATAGGGGTAGTTGTAGATGGTGGAGAGGGTACTCATCTGATCGAATCCCTCTATCAACATCCCCTCATGGTCGAGATCAGTAAAACCCAGTGGCCCATGTATCTTCTCCATGCCTCTTGAACGGGCCCAGCTTTCAGCCGCTCCGAAGAGGGCATCCACCACCTCACTGTCATCAATGAAATCAACAAATCCAAAACGGGCGTGTTTCTCGTTCCACTTCTCGTTGGCTTTGTAGTTGATGATCGCCCCTATCCTCCCCACAATCTCCCCGTCGCGGTAGGCCATGAAATAGTTGGCATCGCAATGGTCAAACGCCGGGTTCTTGCTCCTGCTGAGGGTAGCCCGTTCATCATAAATCAATGGTGGCACATAATATTCGTTGCCCTCATAGAGATCGATGCCGAACTGAATGAACTTCCTCAGGTCATCTTTCGTATTGACTTTATGGATTGTGACTGACATATTACTCGTATTCAATAGGGTTTACTGTACTAGCCTGGGTTTGATACTCCGCATGGAGACAAACACAAAGATACAATTTTTTTTATTCACCCCATCAGCAAGACTCTATTCTTTCACGACCTGCTGGTAGTGCTCCCATCGGGCCATCACCTCCCTCACATAGTTGATGGTCTCATCGCCGCGGAAGTAACCGTTGCGGCAAACCGGATCTGTATAGTACTGTTCCAGCCGCTTGAGCTGTACAAAGCGCTCCACGTTACCCTCCCAGACATCCTTGTCGGCTTGATACTTTTCTGCCAGTGCACGGGCATCGGAGATATGACCGATGCCTCCGTTATAGGCCGCCAGGGCGAACTTGATCTGCTCCCTGCTCTCCCTGACAGAGGAAAAGAAGGAGATCAGCTGATTCAGATATTGCGCACCTGCCCGTATATTCTGCTCCGGGTCATATAACTGATCGCCGGTGACTCCCAGCGAGGCTGCGGTAGCCGGCATCAACCCCATCAAGCCCACAGCACCCGACCATGAGCTCTCCTCGGTGCGGAACGTGGACTCCTGGTAGGCCACCGCAGCCAGCAAACGCCAGTCGATCCCCAGTCGTTTCCCCTCCCGCTGAAAATAGGCGTCGAAAGGGGAGATTACCCCCGGACCCAATATCTCGCTGTAGGAGAAACGATCCTCCTCGTAAAACCCCTTCGACTCTTCAAAATAACGCTTCATGATCCGCAGAAATAACGGCTCTTCGCTCTGGCGATCAAACCAGCTGTCAAGCGAATCGGCCAGCAGGGGTGTGTTGCGGCGTACTACCCAGGATGAGCGCTGGTCGAAACTGATCTTCAGGTCGATGTTCAGATTACGGAAGTAGGTCTGGTTGAGTCGTGCCAGATCATCATCAGCAACTGTATAAGCAATCTCCCCCCGCGACACCATTCGAATCAGGTCCTCCGGCAGGATAGAATCGCTGTCCGCAACATCTATCAGAATCCCTCCTCCCAGCTCCTGGTTGAGGTGAATCAATCGCTGGTGGTAACGCGAGCCACTGGTGACCGTCACTGTTTTGCCGATCAGTCCGGTGACATCATCTACCAACGTATCACCCCGCATGGCCCGCTGCACCAGCACCTGATGGTTGATCTGTTGCAGGCCGCAAAAGATAACCGAATCACTCTTCTCCCGTGTCACCGGGATATGATAAGCAATCAGGTCGCCCACCTCATCCTGTAGCATATTCATCAGGGAGACCCTTCCGGGAGCCACGATGATCTCAGGGATCAATCCGTGATAGCGACAGAATTCCCGGATCATGTCATAATGGTACCCCATCGGCTGATCGCGATAGATGAAATAGGAGGTAGAGGTGTTGAGTGTCAGGATCCGCAGGGTATCTCTCTCCAGGATACAGGGCAGGTCGCAGGCCAGATCATCCTTATTAGAGAAAAAGGTGCATGCCGGGAGCAGGCTAAACAGAAGAGAAATATAACGGGCGCTTTTCTTCATATGTTCTGTTCCAATAATGAGTGATGGGGCAAAGTTAATAAAAATAACTGTCACATCGTTCTATCTATTTTATACTCATTTATTTGAAAGATTCCGGGGAAATATTTAATTTTGCTATGTAGATCAATGCCAACCGAATCAGTGCAATCTCATGAAAAAGCAGTTAACAGCCTTTCTCGCGATCCTCCTGTTCGGTTTGTTCAATGGATTGTCCGCACAGGAAGCTGCATGGCACACCTATGTAGAACAACTGGCTGAAGAGGAGGGGATGGATGAAGCTACCGTAGAGAACATCTACACGGAGCTGCTCTCTCTTGAGAGCAACCCCATGGATCTGAACAGTGTGACCAGAGAACAGCTGGAACAATTTCCGCTGCTCTCCTCCATCCAGATTCCTTCACTTGTCGCTTTCCTTGAGAAAAACCGCCCTCTTTACACGGTATACGAACTGCGCAATGTGCCCTATCTCGATTTTCAAACGGTGGAGCTCCTCCTTCCTTTCTTCACGGTGGGAGAGCCGAAAATGAGACCTGCAGTCTCGGCGCGGGAGATTGTGAGGAACGGGTTGCATGAGCTACAGCTACGGCTCGACAAGACCCTCACGCCGCGTGCCGGGTATGCCGCCTATCCCGACTCAGTGCTGGAGCGCTACCCGAACCGCAAGTATGTGGGTGAGGATTTCTACACCTCACTGCGCTACGCTTTCCGTTACCAGGATAAGCTACAGGCAGGATTCACTGCCGAGAAAGATGCCGGAGAGCCCTTTCTCCGGGATGGCCATCCAAAAGGATATGACCATTATGGAGTACACCTGCTGTTGCACGATATCGGCCCTCTTAAGACATTGGCTCTGGGGGACTACCGTCTTTCTTTCGGTCAGGGACTGATCCTGAACAATGACTATGGGGTAAGCAAGAGTTGGGGCAGTAATCAGATCGCACGACGCACGCAACAACCAAAGCGCCACTTCTCTACCGCCGAAAGTGGCTACTTCCGTGGTGTGGCGGCCTTGCTGACAATTGGCAATCTGTCATTCACCCCCTTCTATTCAAACAGGAAGATCGATGCCAACCTGTCGGAAGAGGGAGAGATCACATCATTCAAGACTGATGGCCTCCACCGTACCCCACTTGAAATAGAGAAGAAAGGGAACAGCCGGGAGCAGGTGTCCGGCGCCAACCTCAACTACAGGCGAGGAGGTCTGCAGGTAGGGATCAGCGGCCTCTACCATTCATACAACAGAATGTATAATCCTGTACTACGGGAGTACAATCGCTACTACCTGCGCGATTCCACCCATCTGAATGGCTCTGTCGACTACTCATACCAGTTACCAGGAATCCTCTTCGCGGGAGAGACAGCTATTGCCCGCAACGGTGCGATAGCTACCCTCAACCTGGTGCAATACCGATCGTCCGGCAGCACGACCCTCACACTGCTGCACCGATACTATCCCATTTCCTACAATGCTCTCTACGGGCAGGCCTTCTCAGAACAAAGCGACCTGCGCAACGAAAGAGGTCTCTACCTGGGGGGCAGCATCTCACCTTTGCGGGGAGTGACACTCAATAGCTATATCGACCTGGTACGGCACCCCTGGCTGAGATATGGAGCAAACGCTCCCTCCTCAACGATCGATTGCTATCTCCTCACCAGTTGGCGCATCAGTCGCCACACCACACTCGACCTGCGCTACAAGTACAAACGAAAGGAGAAGAACATCACCCTACCGGGGGAAGAGGAAAAACCTCTCTTACCCTATGCCACCCATAAGGTACGTCTCCGCTGGATGCAGTCACTTCAGGAGGGATGGGATCTGCGCACCACGGCAGATGTAGCGATCTACAAAGAGCAGCCTTACCCCGCGGAAAAAGGGGTTATGCTCTCCCAGAACATCAGCTATCGCGGAAGGGGGCCTCTCACCGGCGATGCATTCATTGCTTTCTTTAATGCCGGGAGTTATGATGCCCGCCTCTACTCCTATGAACGCAATCTGCTCAGCACTTTCTATATGCCCTCATTCTATGGCAAAGGGTTACGGATAGCTCTTTCCGGGAAATATGCCCTATCTCCTGCTCTTACCCTTTCGCTCAAGGCTGCTCAAACCCGCTATTGGGATCGCGACACCATCGGCAGCGGCACAGAGCAGATCAACGGAAACAGTCGCACCGATCTCTGGTGTTATCTGCGGTGGAAGTTCTGATCTATCTCGATACTTTTTTGTACTTTTGGGCCTAAAATAAAACCACAATGGCTCATCCTCTCCTGCAGATCGACACGCTGACGAAAAGCTTCGGCGACCTGCTGCTCTTCCGCGACATCTCTTTCGGCATCGCTGAGGGAGACAAGATTGGCCTGCTGGCTCCAAACGGATCTGGCAAGAGCACCCTGCTCAACATCATCGCAGGAAAGGAGGGCTATGATGACGGGAGGGTGGTATTCCGCAACGATACCCGGTTTGCCTATCTGGAGCAGTCGCCACAGTTCGACCCGGAACTGACCGTGCTGGAGGCCTGCTTCACTGCCAACAATGAAACGGTACGACTGATTGCCCGCTATGAGGAGGTGCTCAGCTCCGGCAGTCAGGAGGGCCTCGATGAGTTGCTGATGCAGATGGAACTACTCAAGGCCTGGGATTACGAACAGCGGATCAAACAGATTCTCTCACAGCTGTCCATCAGCAACCTTCATCAAAAGATGGGAGAGCTTTCGGGGGGACAGGTAAAGCGGGTGGCACTGGCCAATGTGCTCATCAGCGAGCCGGAGCTGTTGGTACTGGATGAACCTACCAATCACCTCGATCTGGAGATGACCGAGTGGCTCGAGGAGTACCTGAGCCGCAGCCGCATGAGCCTGTTGATGGTAACACACGATCGCTATTTTCTGGATCGCATCTGCACACAGATCCTGGAGATTGACCAACACGCGCTCTACAGCTACAGGGGAAATTTCTCTTACTACCTTGAGAAGCGCGATGAGCGTCTTGCGGCACAGCAGAGCGAGGGAGATCGGGCCCGCAACCTGCTACGCAAGGAGCTGGAGTGGATGCGTCGCCAGCCGCAGGCCAGAGCCACCAAGGCCAGATCGCGCATCGATGCTTTCTATTCCCTCGAAGCGAAAGCGCAGCAGCGGCGCAATGAGGAAGGGATCCGCCTGGCGACGAAAGGGAGCTACATCGGGAAGAAGATCTTCGAGGCGAAGCATGTAAGCAAACGGTTTGGGAATGTGCGGATCACGGATGATTTCAACTACATCTTTTCCCGCTATGAGAAGATGGGGATCGTGGGCAACAACGGCACCGGCAAGTCCACCTTCGTGAAGATGCTGCTCAATGAGGTGCAGCCCGACAGCGGTTGCTTCGAGATTGGCGAGACGGTGCGCTTCGGCTATTACAGCCAGGAGGGCCTGCAGTTCGATGAGCAGATGAAGGTGCTCGATGTGGTGCAGGCAATAGCAGAGGTGATCGACCTGGGTAACGGAGAGCGGATCACCGCCTCTCAGTTCTTGCAGCACTTCCTCTTCCCACCCGAGAAACAGCATAGCTACGTCTACAAGCTGAGCGGAGGTGAACGGCGACGCCTCTACCTCTGCACGGTGCTGATCACCAACCCCAACTTTCTGGTGCTGGACGAACCCACCAACGACCTGGATATCCTCACCCTCAACATCCTGGAGGAGTATCTTCAAGCCTTCAGCGGTTGCCTGATCGTGGTGTCACACGACCGTTTCTTCATGGACAAGGTGACGGACCATCTGCTGGTGTTCCACGGCGACGCCCATATTCAGGATTTCCCGGGTAACTACACGCAGTACCGCGAATGGAAACAGCAGGAGGAGAAGAAAGTGGCTGCGGAGGTAAAGAGCAGTCGGACAGAGGTGGAACCTCGGCGCAATCGGACGGAAGAAAAGACAAAGCTCACCTTCAGGGAGAAAAAGGAATTCGAAAGACTTGAACAGGAGATTGAACAGCTGGAAGCGGAGAAGGAGCAGCTCTCCGGATTGCTCTCTTCCGGTACCCTCACAAGTGAGGAGCTGACGGAGCGTTCTACCCGTCTGTCACAGATTATGGAGCTGATCGACGAAAAGACCCTGCGCTGGCTGAAGCTGAGTGAAAGAGCAATTTAGAAAGATTAAATATAATGATCCCTACCCCTTTTTTTACATCGGGTGGTGAAATGATTATTTTTGCATATTCAATCGGATGAGTGATCCTTCCTGCCAAGGGAAGTGATAATCAGCATAACAAATGGAATACGACAACCTGTTTGCCCGAACGGAGCTGCTGATCGGCAGCGAAGCGATGGTGGCGGTCGCTTCAAAGCGGGTGATCCTCTTTGGCGTGGGGGGTGTGGGGAGCTGGTGCGCTGAGGGCTTAATCCGCAGCGGGATCCTGCAGCTGACTCTGGTCGACCCCGACCGCGTGGCAGCGACAAACATCAACCGGCAGCTCCCCGCCACTACAGCTACCCTGGGTGAGTTAAAGGTGGAGGTGATGAAACGACGGCTGGAGGAGATCAATCCACAGGCGGTGATCACTGCCATCCCGGAGATCTACAGTGCCGATAACACAGACTCCTTTCACCTGGAACAGTATGACTACATCATCGACGCCATCGATTCTCTCAGCCACAAAGCGCATTTGCTGCACACCGCCGCCCGCAGCGGGGCCATCCTCTTCTCCTCCATGGGAGCCGCCCTGAAGATGGACCCGCAGCAGATCCGGGTAGCTGAGTTCCGGAAGGTGCGCGGCTGCCGGCTGGCAGCGGCGTTGCGCAAGCTGATGCGCAAAGGGGGTGAAATGCCGCACCAACCTTTCCTTTGTGTCTACAGCGAGGAATTGCAGGAAAACAGGGGCAGAACAGCCTTGCCCCAGGCAGGAGAACGGGAGAGCTTCCGCAAGTCACAGACCAACGGTAGCCTGGTGCAGGTCACCGCCGTCTTTGGCTTCACCCTGGCGGGCCTGGTGATACAGGATATTGTGAATCGTATCTGATTCCAGCTTCCTGCCGTGGAACTTCTAATCGTTTACCACCTCACAATCATTGACGAAACAGACATTTTTCTTACCTTTGCGCGTTCAATCAGCAACTTCAGATATGCAAATCGAAAATATTCTTCAGGATGCCATTATCGCCGCGATAAAAGCACTTTACCGGGCCGATGTGGAGCCGTCGCAGTTCACGCTGCAGAAAACAAAAAAAGAGTTCAAAGGACACTACACACTGGTAACGTTCCCGCTGCTCAGGATCTCAGGGAAAAACCCGGAGCAGACGGCAGGAGAGATCGGTGCCTGGCTGGCTGAGAAGTCGCCCCTGATCGCCGGATACAATGTGATCAAGGGATTCCTGAACCTCACGATCGCCTCCCGTGTGTGGGTGGAGCTTTTGCAGACGATCGATGCGGTGCCGGACTATGGCTTCACCCCGGTAGCAGCGGATGCACCCCTTTTTATGGTGGAGTACTCATCCCCCAACACCAACAAGCCGCTGCACCTGGGGCATGTGCGCAACAACCTGCTGGGTCATGCGCTGAGTGAAGTGCTGAAAGCCAATGGCAAACGTGTGGTGAAAACCAATATCGTGAATGACCGCGGCATCCACATCTGCAAATCGATGCTGGCCTGGCAAAAATGGGGCAATGGCGAAACGCCGGAATCGACCGGTAAAAAGGGGGATCATCTGATTGGTGACTACTATGTGCTGTTCGACAGAAAATACAAAGAGGAGCTGGCTGCCCTGCAGGCAGAGGGGTTAACCAAAGAGGAGGCCGAAGCGCAGTCGCAGCTGATGCAGGAAGCACGCGAGATGCTCCGCAAGTGGGAAGCTCATGATAGCGCGACAATGAATCTCTGGAAGATGATGAACAGTTGGGTTTATGCTGGTTTCGACGAAACCTATCGGCAAATGGGTGTCTCGTTCGATAAGATCTATTACGAGTCGCAGACCTATCTTGCCGGTAAAGAGGAGGTGCTGCGCGGCTTAAGGGAAGGACATTTTTATCAGAAGGAGGATGGTTCGGTCTGGGCCGATCTCACATCCTACGGACTGGATCACAAGCTGTTGCTCCGCGCCGATGGCACCTCGGTCTACATCACCCAGGATATCGGCACCGCCAGGTTGCGTTTCAACGATTACCCCATCGACACGATGATCTATGTGGTGGGTAATGAGCAGAATTATCACTTTCAGGTACTCTCCATCCTGCTCGATATGCTGGGTTTTGAATTTGGGAAGGGATTGATCCATTTCTCCTACGGGATGGTGGAACTGCCGGAAGGAAAAATGAAATCGCGCGAGGGGACGGTGGTCGATGCCGACGACCTGATGGCAGAGATGATCGCTACCGCTCGCGAGACCTCACAGGAGCTGGGCAAGCTGGAGGGCGTCTCCGAAGAGGAAGCCGATGCCATCTCCCGCATGGTAGGACTGGGTGCTCTCAAGTACTTCATCCTGAAGGTGGATCCAAAGAAAAACATGACCTTCAACCCGAAGGAATCGATCGACTTCAACGGCAACACCGGCCCCTTCATCCAGTACACCCATGCCCGCATTCAATCAATCCTGCGAAAGGCGGATGAGCAGGGCATCGCAGTCCCGAAAAAGCTGGAGGGTGCTGTCGCTCTCACAGAAAAAGAGGAGGGGCTGGTACAGCTGCTGAGTGAGTTTGCTGCGGTGGTACAGCAGGCAGGGGGGGAATACAACGTGTCACTGATCGCCAATTACGTGTATGAACTGGCAAAGGAGTACAACCAATTTTATCACGACTACCCCATCCTGAAAGAGGAAAACAGTGCCCTGCGCGATTTCCGTCTGGTGCTCTCCAAAAATGTGGCACTCACCATCCGGAAAGGGATGTCGCTCTTCGGCATTGAGGTGCCGGAACGGATGTAATGCTTATTCCGTTCAACCGGATATTCAACTGCTTACAGAGAAACCTGCCGAGTGGTTTCGCAAGCGAAGCCACTCGGCAGTCATGCATTTAATTATAAGCCTTCTCCCCATGTTCAAAATAGTCCAGCCCAATCTCCTCTTCCCTGCTGCTGACACGAAGGCCGATGGTATACTTGAGGGTCGCAAACAGGACACCTCCTGTGATGGCTGCCCACAGTGCGAAAGCCAATACACCGATAGCCTGACTGATCAGTACACCCCCACTGCCACCGTAGAAGAGGCCGGGCAGTGTAGCATCAGCGGAGAAGAAACCCACCATCAGGGTTCCAAAGGAGCCGGAAACACCGTGCACCGAGACAGCTCCCACCGGATCATCCACCCTCAGCTTCCTGTCAATCAGCTCCACTGAGAAGACCACCAGCACCCCTGCCATCAACCCGATAAGGACTGCTCCGCCGGGGGTAACCACATCACAGCCGGCAGTAATGGCGACCAATCCTGCCAGCACACCGTTGAGGGTCATGCTGAAAGTGGGTTTGCCATAGCGTATCCAGGTGGTGAGTAGGGTGGCGAACCCTCCTGCGGCAGCGGCCCCGTTGGTGGTCATGAAGATGCGCGCCACCAGATCGGGATCACCAAGGCTAAGTGTAGAGCCAGGGTTGAAGCCGAACCAACCCAGCCAGAGAATGAAGACGCCCAGCGCTGCAAGGGTGAGGCTGTGGCCCGGGATGGCATGTATCTTCCCACTCTTATACTTACCAATGCGGGGCCCCAGAAAGGCCGCTCCAATAAAGGCAAGCCATCCTCCCATGGAGTGAACCACTGTAGATCCGGCAAAGTCATGGAACGGTATCTCCAGTTGCGAAAGCCATCCGCCGCCCCAGACCCAGTGACCGGAGATGGGATAAATAAAGGCTGAGATGGCCACACTATAAAGCAGATAGGACTTGAACCGGGTCCGCTCAGCCATCGCCCCGGAGACAATGGTGGCTGCGGTGGCGGCAAAGACCAGTTGAAAGAAAAAGAAAGCACTGTTGGAGATACCCAGCTCCAGTGCATGGTTCACCTTCGATAAAAACTCCAACTCACCGAAGAAGCCATTGCCTGCGCCATACATGATGCCGTAACCGATGAGCCAGAAAGCGAGGGAGCCCATGCAGAAATCCATCAGGTTTTTGAACAAGATGTTGGTGGTGTTCTTGGTGCGGGAGAAGCCGGCCTCTACCAGCGCAAACCCGGTCTGCATGAAGAAAACCAGTACTGCGGCAAAGAGTACCCAGAAAGTGTTGAGGGCATATGTGGTTGTAATTGTATCCATAGTGTTTTGTATGATTATTCTTTGATGTACAGTGATTCGGGACCGGTTTCGCCCGTTCTGATCCGGATGGACTCCTCCACAGGAGAGACAAAGATCTTACCGTCACCCATCTCACCTGTCCGGGCCGCATTGATGATGGCCTTGCAGGAGGTGTCCACATAGATCTCACGGCATACGAAACTGATGTGTATCCGCTCAATGAGTCGTGTCTCATAAACCGTGGAACGGTAAATCGAGCTGGAGCGTTCGTTTCCGACGCCGGTAACCTCCCAGTAGGAGAGGAAATCAATTCCTATCTCATGAAGAGCTTCCACCACTTCATCGAGTTGCGATTTGCGAATGATCGCTTCAATCTTTTTCATTTTCATATTGTTGTTTATTTTAAAAGTGATGCCAGTGTCGCTTTAATCAGAGGATTGCAGGCGTTGATTCCGCTTCTGTGATCCTCAGATGGCCGCAGCCTAAAAACTGACTGCCGCCACCAGATAGAATTTCTCCCTATCCGGATTAAGAACGGCACTACAGGTGAGCGGAAGCGCAAATGAGGGTGTTATCACCAACTCTTTTGTCACGCCAATCCCGATATTGGTAATGTTAAAATCGCCCTCCTCTGTTTGCAGGCCATCGCCCCCTCCGACAAAAAGGTTGACATTTCGGCAGGTATAACCCACCTCAAAATATTTGTCACCGCCTGCCGAGCCGGCACCGCCCGCTTGGTTCAGCACATAATTGGCAGAGAGAGTGAATCCCGATACTTCATAACCACCGTTCAGTTCGAAGATATGGGCTCCGCTCTCCTCACTCACCTCGAAATAATCATTCCCTCCCTCAATGGAGGGAAAATAGTAATCGGTCACCCCCAGCGATAATCCAAACCCAAAGGTGTAAGCTGCATAAAGATCAGCTTCCAGCGCACCATCAAAGCTGGCCGATCCCCACCCTCCGACCGTAAATCCGCCGGCGGAAAAACTGAGAGACGGCTGCACAGCCGCATTCGACAAATAGAGTCCCCTCCATACATAGGAACTAACCACATCGGCACCCGCCGTCCACGGCGATTCCGAATCCTGGGCATACAAGCCCAAACCTAAAACAACCGCGAAGATTGTAACATAACATTTCTTTTTCATAACCCAAAACATTTAAATTATACATATTGAAATCATATCGCTGCAAAGATAATCATTTTGATTTATATCAAAAAATATATAATACATTTTATTGCTATAAAATCATTTTTTCGAACATTATGACTTTTCCAAAACATCCAAAGCCTGATTCGGTGAACATTTTTTTGATACGTTCACATTGCAAATTCTGTCTGAGGTTTATTGCTTATTGGCAGCGAAGGGATAGTGCAGGGTTAGTGTAAGGATTGCGAAGGGAAGGATGCACAGGAAGGAGGTTAAATGGACGAATGCTCGTGGATTATTGCTTATCAGTCGGGTGTGTTCGGGTTTCCCGATTGGTACAGTCGTGACATATTCAAGCGGCAAAGGGAGGAATGCCGATGCGTGCTTTTTGGAAGAGAGCAGGCAAAAAAGAAGGAATTTAAGGTTGTATGTTTCTCATGCAGGATTCATGGATCAGTCATGATTGATATACCGCACAAAGGCAATGCTGTCTCCATCGGGCGACCAGCTATGCACGTTGATTGTGCCCTGGCCACCGTAAAAAACAGGTGTAAGGTCACGCACCTGTTTGGTCTCCACATCCAGTAAGCGGAGTTTTACCGCTTTACCGAAGGGATGACTGCCTTTCTGGTCCTCCATGTATGCGATATAGGCGACGCTTTTGTTATCGGGTGAAGGATGCGGAAACCAGTTGTCGTACTCATCGAACGTGAGTTGCGTCTGTTCACTTCCATCCGGCCGCATGCGGTAAAGATGCATCCGTCCGGTACGATGGCTGTTGAAATAAATCCATTGCCCGTCGTAGCTGTACTCCGGCCCGTCATCCAGTCCCCCGGCATCCGTCAGCCTGATCTCTTCGCCGGTAATCACGTGTGCCTTGTATACATCCCATTCGCCGTCTCGCAGGGCGCAGTAGCTAACCCATTGGTTATCGGGACTCACGCCGTGCCAGTAACTGGGGTAACCGGCCGTGATCAACCGGGGAACACCCCCCGTTGCCGGTAAAATAAAGATCCGTGAATTTCCGCCCGATGAAGAGACCCTTGCATCGCTGTGACTGATGAAAAGCCACCGGCCATCGAAGGTAAGCCCGTGATCATTGTTGCACCTGTCTGCAAAGCCGGTATCCATCACACCCAGCTTTTTCCCGTCGACCGATACTGTTTCCAGCTTCCCGTCCGCATTGACAATCAGAAATTTTCCGTCGCGCGACCAGTTAGGCGCTTCGAAGTGACGTTTTTCGCGGAGGATCACTTTTTCTATCCCGGTTTTTACATTCAGCAGAACCAGCTCGCTTTCAAGATTTTTTGGAACCTGAGCGACCGCCGCCATGGAAAAGAAAAGAGACAAAATAATGAAACAGATGTGTTGCTTTGTTGTACTTTTGCCCATGTTGTCGAGATTTTTATTTTACAGAACAAACATACAACATTGGGACGAAACCTTGAGGCGTTAGCCCCGTTTTTTTCTGAATTTATGCAAATCATAAAATTACATTTTTATATTTGCATAAAACTTGTATCTTTGCCAAAAAATCATAGCGTTATGGTTTCAAGAATAATTACAGAGAAAATCAGGTTTTTTGCAGGCAAATATCCTATCATAACACTCACAGGCACGAGGCAATGCGGAAAATCTACCCTGTTAAAATCGGCGTTCCCTGACTATCGTTATGTGAGTTTGGAAGATTTGGACTTTCGAATGATGGCAAAAGATGACCCGCGCGGTTTTTTGCAAAACTTTGGCAGTAAAACCATTATTGACGAGGCACAGTATGTTCCTGAACTTTTTTCGTACATTCAAACAAAAGTCGATGCTGAAAACAAGGAGGGAATGTATATTTTATCGGGATCGCATAATTTTTTGCTGTTGCAAAACATATCGCAAAGTCTGGCAGGACGGACGGCCGTACTGAAACTCGCACCTTTTTCCGTTGCAGAACTACAAAACGCCTCACTTTTGCCTGATATGCTTAACGATTTCCTTTTTACAGGCTGCTACCCGCGCATTTACGACAAACAAATTGCACCCGCCGATTTTTACCCGCACTACATTCAAACTTATATCGACCGCGATATTCGCACAATTCGCGAAATCAGCAACCTCTCACAGTTCGTCCGTTTCCTCAAACTTTGCGCCGCGCGAACAGGGCAATTATTGAACATTGCCTCGCTTGCAAACGAGGCGGAAATCAGCGTACCTACTGCCAAGGCATGGCTCTCGCTTTTGGAGAGTTCTTATGTGGTTTTTTTGTTAAAACCATATCACAGTAATTTCAATAAACGGATTGTCAAATCGCCGAAACTCTATTTTTACGATACGGGTTTGGCGGCGTCGTTGCTTGGTTTGGAAAATGCCGAACAACTTTCTACCCACTATCTGCGGGGCGAAATTTTTGAAACGATGGTAATTTCTGACATTGTAAAGCAGCATTTCTTCGCAGGGGTTGAGCCGCAAATCTATTTTTGGCGCGACAGCAATAATAAAGAAGTCGATTTACTGATTGAAAGCGGCGGTCAGTTGCAGGCAATCGAAATAAAATCTTCCGCCACAATGAAAAACGACTTCTTCGATACGCTGCAACTTTTTCACTCGTTTAGCGGAATAAGTCCTGAAAATCTGTTTGTAGTTTATGCCGGCGAAACCGATTATGCGACAAAAAAAGGCAGGTTTATATCGTGGAAAAATCTAGTCCTTTCTAACCTCCACAGATAAAGTGCTGTTATTCGAACTATAAATTATGCTTTTTTGCATAATGCTTTTTTGCATAATATGGAAAATATCATACCTTTGTAAAAAAAGAAAATGATGAATCCATTTGCTTACGGCACGGTGGTAAAAGGTGAAAACTTTTATGACAGGGAGGATGAATGTAAACGCATTGTAGATACACTTGGAGGAGGTAACAACCTTGTGCTTTATGCCCCACGTCGTTTTGGAAAAACCTCATTGGTTTTCAATGCAATAGAAAAATTGGAAACTCAGGGTTACAGCTGCATATATTTCGATTTTATGCCTGTTTTCTCTCCGGAATCGTTTGTGCGCCTTTACACCAAAGCATTGAGTACTCAACAAAGCAACTTACAGAAATTCGCAAAAACATTTATCTCTACAGTTAAAAATATTCGCCCCGTTTTAGGATTGGGAGCGGAAGGGAAACTTGAATTTTCTATCGATTTCGCAGACGAAAAGGTAGACGAGACAATCGTTTCTCAATTAATGGACTTACCGGAAATGATGGCCGGGAAGAACAAACGTATATTGATTTTTTTTGATGAGTTTCAGGAAATAGAGAAACTAAAAGATATACACTTTGAAGAACTTCTGCGTAGTAAAGTTCAACAGCAACAACATGTGAACTATCTTTTCTCGGGAAGTAAAACACATATCATGCAAGCGATGTTCAACAACAAGCAAAGGGCATTTTATCATGCAGCATCTCAAATGACCATAGGTTATTTACCGGAAAAAGATACGGTCGATTATCTACAGCGCAATTTTTCAAAGAAAAATGTCAATGCAAGCGAAGAAATTGCACACTATATTATCACGGTCGCCGCGAACATTCCTCATTATATACAACTACTGGCAGCTGAAATTTGGCAAAATGTTGAAACAGGGAGCAATATAACGCACGATATGGTGGATACCAGCGTATTACGGTCGCTTGATATGAAAAGCGATTATTATATGGAATTGTTTGAACACCAATCCAAAAGTAAAAAACAATTATTACTTGCCCTTTGCAGCAGCGGTAAAAATATTTTTTCGGAAGCCTACATAAGAAAATACCGTTTACCAAGTTCCGCAACACTGCAGCGTGCAGCCAGCGGATTAACCAATGACGGAATAATCGACAGGAAGGGCAATGAATTTTTTATTTCCGATCCCTTCTTCAAGTTATTTTTAAAAAGAACCGCATTGTAACGAAGCGGAAATTGTTCACAGATGTCAATGTATGTCTTGCCCCACGCCCTATGAATATGCAAAGGAATTTGTGACCCACACGAACAAGAATCTGTTTATCACCGAAAAAGCCGGAACAGGGAAAACAACCTTCCTGCTTTATATAAGCTAAAATATAGGCTTCACTACAAAGATACCTATGCAATGATACCAAATATAGACTAAAATACCCCTGCAATGAAACAAATTATTTCTATTTTTACCTATGCAATGAAACAAATCAACTATATTTGCAGGTAGAACATTAAAACATACAGTATGTTTAAACGAAATATAGAAATTGAATTGCAAAAATGGGCTGTAAATCCTTATCGGAAACCGTTGATGTTGCGTGGTGCAAGGCAGGTTGGAAAAACCACCGTTGTAAAAAGCTTCGCAAAACAGTTCGATAATTACCTCTTCGTTAACCTCGAAAAATCATCGGCAAAACAATTAATGGAAAGTAGCGACGACGTAAAAAAACTGCTCCCGCTTCTGTTCCTCTATTGCAATACTGCACGGAAAGATGGCCGGACACTGCTTTTTATCGATGAAATCCAACAGTCACCGCACACGGTTTCACTCCTTCGTTATTTCTACGAAGAACTTCCCGAAATATACGTCATTGCTGCCGGCTCTTTACTGGAAACTATGCTGGACAAGCATATCTCGGTGCCCGTCGGGCGAGTTGAATTCATGGCCATGCATCCATGTTCGTTTACCGAATTTCTAACTGCCACAGATAATGGGCAATATAGAGAGGTTCTTACCGATCCTACGCTAACTATGCCATTTCATCAGGAACTCATGCAATTGTACAACATGTATGCACTCATCGGTGGAATGCCGGAAGTTGTGGCACGTTATGCTACAGATTATGATATTGTTTCTTTGTCGGCCATATACAATCAATTACTGAATGCCTACAAAAACGATGTGGAGAAATATGTCAAAACCGGGACTCAAAGTGCTGTTATCCGATATATTCTGGAAGAAGGATGGGCTTATTCCGGCCAGAACATTACATTCGGAGGGTTTGCCGGATCGTCGTACAAAGCGCGCGAAACGGGCGAAGCATTTCGCACATTAAGCAAAGCGATGTTATTGGAATTAGCTTATCCGGTTACACAAACCATTTTACCGGTCACTTCGGATTTGAAAAAATCACCAAAGCTATTTTGGTTTGATACCGGATTGGTAAATTATTCTGCAGGTATTCAGCGGGAATACCTACTGAGCAAGGACCTGATGGATACATGGCGCGGCGCAGCGGCTGAACAAATTGTTGCGCAAGAGCTCTGCGCCTTATCACACGATGCAGGCTCCAAACTCAATTATTGGATGCGAAACAAACGGGGAAGCTCTGCCGAAGTAGATTTTATATGGGTACAAGAGGGAAGGATTATTCCGATAGAAGTGAAAGGCGGGCACAACGCCCACTTGAAATCCATTCACCAGTTTATGGACGAAACCGATCATGATATTGCTGTCAGGATTTGGTCGGGACAGTATAGCATGGATAAAGTGACAACGCTTGAAAAAAAAGATTTTTGGTTAATAAATTTACCGTTTTATATGATTTCTGAATTACCGGGAATAATCGTTCACTTAACTTGAAACGAACAAAAATGACGCAAAGTATTCCGTTCCCGGGTATCAGAGATGATCAGATTGGGTGAAAAATGATGATTATGCTTTTTTGCATAATGCTTTTTTGCATAATGCTGATCTCGCATAGTCTGATAATTTTTTATATATTCCCTCTAAAAAACCCTGATTTTTATTTTCATACGTTTGAGAATACTTCGATTTTCATGTAATTTTGCTCTTTCAACATTCTCAGATGTCAATGTATGCCCTGCCCACGCCCTATGAATGCGCGAAGGAATTTGTGACCCGCACGAACAGGAATCTGTTTATCACCGGAAAAGCCGGAACAGGGAAAACAACCTTCCTGCGAAAGTTTCGCGCCGAAACGATGAAACAGACAGCCGTTGTGGCACCCACGGGCGTAGCGGCGGTCAATGCCGGCGGAGCAACCATCCATTCCTTCTTCCATCTGCCATTCACCCCCTTCACGCCGACTCCTTCCGGGCGCGAATCACTGATTGCCCGCATAAAGATGAACACGGCACGCCGCCGTGTGATCCGCGAACTGGAAGTGTTGGTGATCGATGAAATCAGCATGGTACGTGCCGATGTGCTGGATGCCATCGATACGGTGCTTCGCAGTGTGCGGCATCGGCAGTCGGAGCCTTTTGGCGGCGTGCAGATGGTTTTTATCGGCGATATGTACCAACTGTCTCCAGTAGTTAAAGCCGATGAATGGCGGATACTTTCGGATTTTTACCAGGGTATCTATTTTTTCCACAGCAACGTCATTCAGGAACATCCACCGGTTTATGTGGAGTTCGACAAGATCTTCCGCCAGTCCGACAACCTTTTTATCGAGGTATTGAACCAGGTGCGAAACGATACGCTTACGCCGGAAGGGTTCAACCTGCTGCAAAGCCGCTACGATCCGCATTTTAACCCGTCACCCGACGAGAATTACATCACGTTGACCACGCACAATTTCCGTGCCGATGCGATCAATGCCACCGAATTGGAAAAAATCAAAACAACCGTGCATCCATTCAAAGCGGTGGTGAAGGGTGAATTTCCGGAGAATGCTTTTCCGGTTGATCGGGTTCTCGAGCTGAAAGAAGGAGCCAAAGTGATGTTCGCAAGAAATGATACGGAAATTCCCCGACGCTATTTTAACGGAAAAATAGGCACCATCACGCGGATCAAAGAGGAGATGATTACCGTGCTATGCCCGGACGATCCGGATGAAATTAGCGTATCTCCCGCGATCTGGGAGAATATCCGCTATACCGTCAATCCTGAGACCAACACGGTTGAGGAAGAAATCATCGGGACATACAAACAGATTCCCCTGCGGCTCGCCTGGGCCATCACCATCCACAAAAGTCAGGGGCTCACTTTCGATAAAGCGATCATCGATGCGGATAAAGCATTTTCACCCGGACAGGTATATGTGGCGCTGAGCCGTTGCCGGTCGCTCAACAGCCTGGTGCTGAAAAGCCCGATTAACCGTTACAGCATAGCAGTGGATGAACAGATTATCCGGTTTTCATCGTCAAAACCCGATGTAAACCGGGTAGCCGAAGAGCTGAAATCGGCAAAAGAGCAATTCAGGATAAATTTACTCCTGCAATTGTACAACTTCGATCCGATCCTCCAGATGGCACGTTCATGGTTCATCGATACAAAGGAAAACGAATCATCCTTTAGCGAAGAAACCGTACTCTTCGTGGGCGAAATCTGTAAGCAGTTGACGGAACTGGAACAGGTAGCAGCTAAATACAGGGCTCAATTGCAGCGTATCACCGGTCAAACACCTGTCGACAGGGCTTTTTTTGCGGAACGGCTCCATGCCTCCTCTTCCTATTTCACCGAAAAAATTGATATCTTGTTGCAGACGCTGCAGGAATCGACAGCAACCACCGACAACAGAACAAACGCACAGGCATATGACGAGGGCATTGCATCCGTTTTTACCGCGGCAGCGCTAAAAAAACACCTGATCTCCGCCACAGCCGCTAACTTCAGCGTAGAGTCTTACTACAGTGCCCGGAACCAATTCAGGAACCCACCCTTCTCCATCACCTCATACAGCCGGGACTCATCGGGTCTACCATTAAAAACGACCCATCCCGATCTGCTCAACGAACTGGTGCAACTCCGTAACCGCATAAGTGCCGCTGCAGGTCTGCCTGTTTATCTTGTCGCCTCCATCAAAACGCTGGTGCAGATGGCAGACCACTTGCCGGAAACAGAAAAAGAGCTT
This sequence comes from Proteiniphilum sp., assembly GCA_018433945.1. Classification (GTDB taxonomy): domain Bacteria; phylum Bacteroidota; class Bacteroidia; order Bacteroidales; family Dysgonomonadaceae; genus Proteiniphilum. Next base: position 30,211 of record JAHDQF010000061.1, read on the forward strand.
TTGAAAATACATGGGTTCGGAAAAATAAAAGTGGAACGATTTGGTGCGCAGTTTCTGGAAATCATCAATCACTATTGCACGGCATACGAAATAACATCACGCACGATTCATTTTAAGGAAAGCAAAACACAAAAAAAGAGAAAAAAATAAACCGATCAATGCCGGTTTATTTTTTTCATTCATCCTTTTTATTTGTTGGGTGTGTTCCAGATTTTTGTTTCAGTACAATGAACAGCGGCGGTCTGATTGCCCACCTGCAGCATAAAGTCGCCCTCTTCGAGGCTCCATTTGCCTTGTGCATTCACAAATGCCAGATCTTCACCCTTCAGTTCGAAAGTAACCGTTTGGGTCTCTCCCGGGTTCAGTGAGATTTTCTCAAACGCTCTCAGGCGACGCACATCGGGCGTGAGAGATGCTACAAGGTCGCTGCTGAAGAGCAACACCGCCTCTTTTCCTTCCACACTCCCACTATTGGTGACATCCACCGACACAGTGATCACATCTTCCCAGCTGAAATCTGTTTGATCCACCTGCAGGTTGGCGTAATCAAAGGTGGTATAGCTCAGTCCGTAGCCGAACGGATATTGCACCGAAGTCTCTGCCCCGTAATCATACGCACCCTCCATTTTATTCTCCAGGTTCTGACTCGGTTTGTGGTCGTAGGTGATCAACCCCTGTTCATATTTCGGATAGGTATAAGGCAGTTTGCCGCTGGGGTTCACATCGCCGCTCAGGATGTCGGCCAGGGCATCTCCCCCGAAATTTCCGGGCAAATAGATCTGCACCACCGCAGCCGCACCCGGCTCGATCTTGCGGATCAGTCGCGGCCGTCCCTCGTTCAGCACCAGGATCACCGGCTTACCGGTCTGCTGCAGTGCCAGTGCGAGAGCTGTCTGATTTTCAGACAGGGACAATTCATCCAGATTTCCGGGAGTTTCGCAATAGGAGTTCTCACCCAGGCAGAGCACGATGTAGTCGGCCCCTCTTGCAGCTGCGACAGCCTTTCCAATCTCAGGCGGATTCTCCTCGAAGTAGTGTCCGTCCATCTTATAAGTAACACCTGGTTCATACTGCACGTTGGCTGCACCGAACTTGTTTTGCAACGCCTCATAAATGGTATTGTAATCCTGTGCAAACTCCTCCACCTTCTCTCCCTGCCAGGAGTAGCTCCAGCCTCCGTTGAGCGTACGCATGGAGTGTGCATTGGGTCCTGCCACAAGAATACGTGCATCAGTAGGCAGGGGAAGGATGTTGTTTTCATTTTTCAGCAGGGTGATCGACTCATCGGCAGCAGCTTTCGCTACCGCTTTATTCTCACTGCTCCCAAAATCGGGATATTCCTCGCGCGACCAGTAAGGACGCTCAAAAAGTCCCAGTCGATATTTCAATCGCAACACCCTGCGCACCGCATCATCAATCCGCTCCATCGGCACTTCGCCCTCATCCACCAGCTGGATTAGGGTGGGACAGAAGGCAAGGTTGTAGGGCTCCATCACCATGTCGATGCCGGCATTGATCGCCCTCTTAACCGCCTCCTTGTAATCAGCAGCCACATGGTCGCGCGAAAGCAGATTCTGCACATCGGCCCAGTCGGTCAGAATAACCCCGTCGAAGCCCAGATCCTCTTTCAGCCATCCCGTGAGCAGCCGGTAATCGGCATGGGTAGGGATCCCGTTGATGATACCCGAGCTCACCATCACCGAGAGGGCTCCACCCTCGATGATTGCAGCACGAAAAGGTTCGAAGTATTTCTCGCGCAAATCACTTTCAGGGATCAGCGCAGGAGTACGATCCTTACCCGAAACAGGTACCCCGTAACCAAGGTAATGCTTCAGGCAGGCAGCGATGTGTTGATTCCCGACACTGTTTCTATCGTCGCCCTGGAAGCCGAGAGTGGAAGCCACTGCCATCCGGGCATTGAGGTAAGCATCCTCGCCGTAGCTCTCCCACTGGCGCGGCCAGCGGGCATCCCGTCCCAGGTCCATCGTCGGTGCAAAGGTCCAGGGGATGTTGCTCGCCCGCGTCTCATAAGCTGAGATGCGAGATCCCTCTTTCATCAGAGCAGTATTAAAGGTAGCGGCCATTCCTATCCCTTGCGGGAAGAAGGTGGCGCCGGCGGTGTAGGTGGTGCCGTGAATGGCATCGATGCCGTAGATCACCGGTATCCCCGTCTCCTGCAAGGCTCTTTCCTGAATGGCACGGATGGTCTTTTCCCACACTTCGGTCGTCCGGGCACGGTTGTTGGCCGTGTTGAGGATAGAACCCACCTTGTATTGCCCGATCACGGTGTCTAACATTGCCGGGTCCACCTCAAACGGTTCGTCACTCGCATACACGCCGCCGCCCTTTCCGATCACGTCGACTGTATATTGTGCCATCTGCCCCACCTTCTCTTCGAGGGTCATCTGCGCCATAATGCTGTCGATCTTTTTCTCGATGGCAGCGTCTGACTTCATCCCGACTTTCTCTGCGCCAGAGTTGCAAGCGGTCAGCAAGGGAATGAAGAGGAAAAAAAGAAAGAATTGTTTTTTGTTCATAAGATAATTTTTTAGCTTTCAGCTATCAGCTGTCAGCTTTATTAATTGGATATTGTCACTTATGTCTTTTATTTATTATCTATTAACTTTATTTTCAGCTGTCAGTTTAGAGCTTTGGTTCTTTACTCTTTTGTCTTGGCTCTTTTATCCTACTTCTGATAGACCCGCACATAATCGATCTCGTAGGTGGCGGGAAGCTTCGACTCGTCGACACCCTGCGCACCGCCCCAGTCGCCGCCCCATGCCAGGTTCAGCTTCAGGTAGAAAGGCATATTGAAAGGCCAGGTCGCCTTGTTGCCGGTACCGTCGTTATCGAACTGAAAATACTCCTCTCCGTCGACGAACCCCCTGATGTAATCGGCGCTCCACTCCACAGCGTAGATATGGAAGTCGGTCTCTGCACCGGAAATGGTCTTCTGTGCTCCCTTTTGGGTACCGATCATGTGATTGTAGGCACCGGTGTGCACCGTGCAGTGTACCACATCGGGCTGGTACCCCACATACTCCATGATATCGATCTCTCCGTCGAGCGGCCAGTTGAGCGGCTCCTTCTTCGGCAGCATCCAGAATGCAGGCCAGGTACCTTTACCGCCCGGCACCCGCAGTCGTGCTTCGAAATAACCATAGGTCCAGCTATCATTGCTGTTGATGCGTGCCGAGATGACATCGTTCCCGCTTTTCCTGGCAATGATCTTCAGCGTCCCGTCGTAGATGGCTGCCACCGTGTCGGTGCCGCGAAAGCCGCCCACATAGGTCTGCAACTCATTGTTGACCGCTCCCTTGGGGAGGTTCTCGTACCACCACTTCCCGCCGTTTGGCAGGGCAGGCTTGCCGTCGCTTAACCGTTCCTCGTTAAATTCATCCTGCCACACCAGCGAATAACCCTCCGGTACATGGTTCTCCAGGGTGGCTGCAGCCTGAGAAACCATGAACTTGTGGCTGTATTTGCCGGATATGAAAGTGAGCACTACCGTGCGGGCGGTGGCGTGCGGGTTAGCGGTGACCGTGATCCTGAGGCTGGTCTGCCCGTTGTGTCCGGAACTGGGTTCGGCACTGCACCATGACTCACTGGAGGTGACGCTCCAATCACCATTGGCTGTAACAATCACACTCCTGGTCTCTCCCTTGGAGGTGAATTCCAGTGTGGTGGGATTAAAACTCCATTTCACCTCAACCTCGGGCATGGGCAGATTGGCTTCAGGAGTCTCCTTCTCACCACAGGCGAGCAGAAGCGCCATAAACGTAAATAGTAAACTGTACATTTTCATTTTCTCTGCTGAAAAGGCTGCCAGAAAATATGGCAGCCTTTAGTTACAATCTTTCCTTAATTACTCATCAAATATAAAATCATCGAAGAAGAAGAAGCCGGCTCCGGCATGTCCCTCCCCACCAAACTGAATCACGATCTTGTCGTAATCGGTTCGGTCTGCCACGCCGCTGAAGTCGAACTCCAGTTCCAGCCACCTGTTCATCTCAAGATTCGCCTTCACGATTTCCGTCTGCGTCTGCCAGGCGTTGCCGCCCATCTCACTGTTCTGCAGCTTCACTGCCAGCTGAGGCAGCAGCTTTTTGTTGGTGATCCAGTCGCCGGCAACAGCATACTCGGTCGTGTAATCATTGAAGGAGGGAATGAAAACCTTCACCCTCACCTTATTCTGTGTTGTGAGGTCGAATTTATAATCCGGAGCGGTAAAGGAGAGGTTGCTGTAAAAGCCTCCCGACTTCCAGTAGCGATATACTTTCTCCGAAGTGTTGATGGGTAGAGGCAGAGGGTTATCGACCACCCCACTCACTGTACCCATATCTTCCTGTACGAAGCTGAGAAAAGAGTCTCCTTCAAAATTTTCTGTGAGGGGGATTGCCTTCGGCTCCTTCACCAGCGGTGGTTCGCTAATGTTCAACTCCTCGAGACAGTATACAAACACCCAATCCTGGCTTTCAACCGTATTGTTTACACGCAAAGCCATCACCTCCTCTGTCTGATAAATGATCTCATAGGTCTGAGTGCCACAATAATACCCCATAAAGGCATTGCCCGACAACGTAAGGGTGGGAAACTCACCTCCTTCGTCGATGGAGAAGTTATATGCTCCGCCGTCGTAGGGGAAGGTCGCATCATCACCATCCACCGAGCTCACGTTGAAGCCCCCCACGCTGGCTGCCGATGCCTTACGGCCGTAGCCTTCTCCCTGGGTCTCAATCAACAGCTGCACACCATTCTGGATAAAGGTGAACTTCATCGCATAGAGGCTCCAGACACTCTTTTCGTTGGGTCCGGCACCCCACCATTCCTGACTGTATGACCCTTGAGGTCCGAGCCCCATATGACCTTTGATGTTAAAGCCGGTAGCCGCACTAACTTCTGCTGCATAGTTGTTGTACTGGTCAAGTACCCATGTCTTGCCGTCGGCATCCCCGGCGCCGCCGGTCAGGTTCCTGTAAACAGGCGTATCCACCAGGCTGTAGTCATCCTCCGCTATCGTCACCACCACGCTTTTGGCTGCTGATGAGCCGTCAGGGGTGTAGATCGTAAGTGTCACGGTATACTCGCCGGCGAAAGGATAGGCAGCGGTAACAGCATTGCTCCTGGCGGAGGAGCCGTTGCCGAGGTCCCACACCAAGGTGTGGAGACCGTCAACCTGCGAGGTGTTGGTAAAGGTGATCACGTTGTCACTCTCAGCAGAGGGTGTCTGGGTAAACGATATCTGATCGCTGGTGATGGTGGTCATTCCTTCCAGCGCATAATCGTCCATCTCCTGCGGGTTGCAAGCTGCGACGAGAAGGAGGAGCAGCAGCATCCAGGATAGTTGTTTTATTTTATTCTTCATACGGTTGTCTTGTTACAAAATTATATCAATCAATTGAAAAAATCAGGAGCAAAGCGAAAGAATATACTTAGCTATCTAATCGCTAATTATGTATTGTTGATTTGCTGTATCTTGGCTCCTGGTTCTTGGTTCTTGACTCTTGTGTCTAAACTCAATTATATCCCAGGTTCTGCTCCAGAGCAAATTCGGTACCTGCAGTTCTGTCGATCTCCGACTGCGGGATGGGCAGCAGCTTGTTGTAGTCGTTCCAGGTGCGCACGCTGTTGAATTCGGGAATGTTCTCGGTCAGCAGCGCTGTATCACCCCAGCGGACGATATCCCAGAAACGCATCCCTTCGCCTACAAATTCGCGTCGACGTTCCAGCTTGATGTTGTCAGCTGTTGCAGGAATGGAGCTTTCCGATCCGAAGGCACGCTGACGCACCTGGTCGAGCACTGACTGGGCGGTGATGCCCTGCTGCTCCGACTGTCCATGCATGACGATCATCTCTGCGTAATTGAGCAAGGTCTCGGCGTAGCGGAAGATACGCAGGTTGTTGCAGTAGTTCAGGTCCACGTCCCCCTGCGGGTTGTAACCCACGCGGGCGGCATACTTGGCCATGAACAAACCCGTATTCTGGAAGCGGGCGATATACTGATCCGGCTCCCATTTGTTGATAGAACCTTCACGGCGGGTGTCTCCCACTTCATAGATATCCCATGTGGACTGACGCACCGGACCAAATCCCCAGCCCCCTTTGAAGTCACCGGTTTTGTTACCTGCTTTCAGTTCATTGGGCGAAATAAATGCCGGGAGATTGGTTCCATAACCCTGCCAGCCATTGGCCCATGTTTTACCTTCAGGGAGGTGGTTTGCCTCAAAGATCGATTCCTGGCAAAATTCATTTTCATCCAGCCACATGGCTACAAAATCATCAAACAAGGTATACTCACCGCTGTTAATGATCTCCGCCATATCGGCCGTCACCTCAGCATAACGGGTCTCATCTTTCTGATACATGACTACCCGCGCTTTCAGCATCAGGGCTGCTGCCTTGTTAATTCTCCCGGTATTCGCTCCTCGTGTACTCATTGGCAACCAGCCATCCGTTGTCGCCACATCAATATCCTGCATAATTTCAGCATAAACCTCATCGGCAGTATATTGCCTTGTCATATAAGGCGGTTCTGTGAGTGGTTCCTCGAAATAGGGAATGTTGCCCCAGAATTTCCAGAGCCAGTGGGTATAGTAGGCACGCAGGAAGTGAGCTTCTGCCTTGTACTGGTTCAGTCTGTTGACATCCGCATCGGTCTCAAATCCCACCGCGTTTTCACAGGCAGTGATTACATTGTTGGCTCTTGCCAGACCGGCAAAATAGATGTTCCAGAGCCCGTTGATATTCTCCTGCGCGGTGCTGGTAAAGAGGGAGAGCAGGTAGAGCTGGTGCTGGTCACCGGCGTCGCCGCCCCCTTTGAAGATATCATCGGAACGGAGGTCCGACATCAGCACAAGGCTGTTGTAGTTGTTATCGGCATAGCTGTCGAAAAGCAGGATCTGATATGCCGCAGCCAGGTTGGAGAGGATAGCCCCCTCGGTGGCGGGTTCACCGGCTGCCTGCTGTTCGGTGGTCGAGTTGGTCAGGAAGTCGTCGCTACAGGAAAAGAATCCTGCCAAAACAGCAATGATCAATAGGTTGATATATCGTTTCATAGTGATTACAAATTATTTAAAATGAGAGATTGGCACCCAGTGAGATGGTTCTGGCCTGCGGATAGATTCCGCGGTCGATGCCGATGGTGGTATATCCGCCGGAAGCAATTTCAGGGTCGAAGCCATCGTAGCTGGTGAAGGTAAGCAGGTTTTCGGCCGAGATGTAGATACGAAGGCGCTGAATAGAGATCTTTTTCGTCAGCGCATCAGGCAAGGTATAACCCAGTTGTGCCGATTTCAGTCGCATGTAGGAGCCATCCTTGATGTAGAGATCGGAGGAGCGCCAATTGCCGTTGGGGTTGGCCGAGGTCATGCGGGGGATCCGGTTGGAGGTTCCTTCGCCGTGCCAGCGATCGAGTATCCATGCAGGACGGTTGGCCGCCGGGATGTCGCCGCGTTGCGCAAAGTCGAAGATATCGTTGCCATAGGTTCCCTGGAAGAAGAGGTTCAGGTCGAGCCCTTTCCAGTCGGCACCAACGGTAAGACCATAGGTCCAGTCGGGCGCACCCTTGCCGATCTTGGTCTTGTCATCGTCGCTGATGATGCCATCGCCGTTGAAATCAACAAAACGGACATCACCCGGCCTGGCTGTCGGTTGCAGTTTGGCTCCCTCACTATTCACGTAACCGTCCACCTCAGCCTGATTTTGGAAGAGGCCGTCGGTCTTGAAACCGTAGAAAAATGGGAACACTTCGCCGTTCATCCCTTTCACGTAACTGCCCACACCCGAGGCACCCGCACTTTCATAGATCTGTTCACCTGTCTCGTTGCCCAGGTTGATCAGCTTGTTCTGCAGATAAGAGGCGTTGGCCGAGATGAAGTAGTTGAAGTCGCCCGCACTGTTCTTCCATCCCAGTTCGAACTCAACACCCCGGTTCTCCATGTCGCCCACGTTGGCGATGGGTGCGCCCAGTCCCACGTAGGATGGGATAGGCTGGTACATCAACATGTCGATGGTAGATTTCACGAAGTAGTCGAAGCCGAACGTGAGGCGACTGTTGAGGAAGCGCGCCTCGAGACCCAGGTCGGTCTGTTCGGACTCCTCCCATTTTACGTTGGGGTTGGGGATATAGCCGGGAGAGCTGCCGTACTGCATAGAGCCGGTGATCTCACCCACCTTGGTAGGGTCAGCCTGGTTCACCTGATAGCCGCCGCCGAAGTAGTAGTTCTGCCCACCATTCATCAGCGAGGTGTAGAGGAAGTTACCAATGCGGTCGTTACCGTTCTTGCCCCAGCTAAAGCGCAGCTTCATGTAGTCGAACCATTCGGGACGGTTTGCCATGAACTCTTCGTTGGTCAGGTTCCATCCCACCGAGAAAGAGGGAAAGACACCCCACTTGTTGTTGGGGCCGAAGCTGGTGGAGCCGTCACGGCGCACAGTGGCCTGCAGCATATAACGTTCGTCGTAATTATAATCGACACGCCCGAAGTATGATGCGGTACCGGTAAAGTCGTAGCCGCCGGTGCCGCCCCAGGTGCGTTCCAGCTGCCTGTCGGCGATGGCTGAATTGATGTTGGCCTTAGAGGGGTTGGTCTCCAGCAGGTCCCGGTCGTTGCCGCCCAGGTTGCGGTAACGGTAGCGCGATGCCGAAACACCGGCAACGGCAGAGAGGTTATGCACCTCATTGAAAGTCTTGGCGTAGGAGAAATAGTTCTCCAGCTGCCAGTTGTAACCTCTGTTCATCTCGCTCTGCACGGTGCTGAACTGTTGATCCTTGCCCTGCGTGGCGAGGAAATAAGGAAAGGTATAGCCATCGTATCCCCAGAAAGCTAGGTCGGCGCCGTAGCTGGTTCTGAACTTGAGCTCAGGCAAGATCTGCAACTCACCCCAGAAAGAGGCGACAAACTTGTCGGAGTTGTTGAGTCCTGCGGAGGGCTGATGCAACATCCCCACCGGGTTGGCAATTTCCTGGAAACCGGCTGGCGGCAGGGAAAAAACGCGGTCGCCGTCTTTCACGGCATGGGGGTACTGTGCCAGGATGTTGGCGGCAGTCTCCTCATCGGCATATACCGGCACCAGGGGAGAGAAGGTGAGGGCGCTACCCAAGATGGAGCCATATTCCGAGTTGGTCTCGATACCGGTCGACTTATCCCTCGAGTAGCCCACATTGGCACCCACGGTCACCTTGTTCAGGAAGCCGCGGTCGTCCGCCTCGAAGATAGTATAGGTGGAGTTGGAACGGAGGCTGTAGCGCTCGTAGTTCGATTTGTCGTAGTTTCCTCCCACGATACCGGCCTGGTTGAAGTAACCGAAGGAGAGAAAGTAAAGTAGTTTATCCGATCCGCCGGAAACGCTCACCTGGTGGCTCTGCACCGGCGCGTCGTAGTAGAAAGTCTCATCCTGCCAGTCGGTGCCAACGCCTGCAGCCCTCATCTGCTCGTTGTTGTAGCGGGGCAGGTTGCCGTCGTTGAGTTGCATCTCGTTCATGATCACCATGTACTCCTGAGCGTTGAGAATCTCCCGTTTCTTCCAGGGGTTCTGCCAGCCGTAGCTAACGTCGTAGTTGACACTGACCTTGCCTTTCGATCCTTTCTTGGTGGTAACCAGGATTACACCGTTGGCGGCACGTGCCCCGTAGATGGCTGCCGAAGCGGCATCCTTCAGGATCTCCACCGACTCAATATCAACGGGGTTGAGGTAATTGATGCCTCCTCCCACAATCATGCCGTCCACAATATAAAGTGGCTCACTGTTGTTAATGGTACCGATACCGCGGATGCGTACCTTGGAGTCGGAACCGGGCTGACCGGAGCTCTGGGTGATCTGCACACCGGAGACCTTGCCCTTGAGGGCATCCTCCACACGCGAAGGACGGGTTACGTTGAGCTCGTCGGCGGTCACCCTGCTGATGGCAGCTGTCACCACGCTCTTGCGCTGCACGCCATAGCCCACCACCACCAGCTCATCCAGCACTTCTGTATCCTCGAGTAGTTGTACGTTAAGTTGTGTCTGGTTGGTAATGGTATACTCCCTGTCGAGATAACCGATGTAAGAGAAGCGGAGGGTGGATCCTTTCGGCACTGTAAGAGCGTAATAGCCGTCGTAGTCAGTGACGGTACCTGTAGTGGTTCCAGGAATGGAGATGTTGACTCCGATCAACGGCTCACCGTTCTGGTCGGTCACCCTTCCAGTAAGGTTCACCTGCTGTGGGGCAGGTTGTCCGGTCTGTGTTTCTGCGAGAGCCTGGTCGAAGATGAAGATCTTGTTATCTCTGATCTCATAACCAATCTGCCGGGGTGTGAGCAGCCGCTGCAACACGTCGGCTAGTTCTACGTTCTGTTCCCTGACGGTCACTTCGTCGTTCAGGTTGACCACTTCCTTGCTGAATGCCAGGGTGTGGCCGGTCTGTTCGGTAATGCTTTCAAGCACTGTTCTCAGTGTTGCCTTGCTGTAGTTGAGGTTCACCTTTTGCGCGGAGAGCATCGCGGTGCCCAGCACAAAGAGGGAAATCAGCAGCATCAGGCGCCTTTTCATTGGAATTTTTCCCATGGTTTGTTTTTCATATTAAAAATTAAACTAAATAGGTCTTCGTGTGACCGTCAGGTCATATGAAGAACGTGTTGTACTAATTTTGTACTAATTTTGAAGTTGGTAAACTTATGGGTTTTGTGCCTTGATTTAAGTGTTTGTCATGGTTTTGTTCGGTA
>JAHDQF010000057.1 GCA_018433945.1 Proteiniphilum sp.
ATTTTGAAGTTGGTAAACTTATGGGTTTTGTGCCTTGATTTAAGTGTTTGTCATGGTTTTGTTCGGTACCGCCCGAAAGGAATATAAAAGGGATTTAGTTGTCCCAAATTGTCCGTACCGGATATAATTGGTTGGAAAAGCAACCGGATTCGATCTTTGAAATACTGAAACTGTCACGTAAGTGCACGACGATTGTGTCCGCCAAAGATAACTGTTTTTTTGACGGATTAAAAAAAGTCGTATCATAAATGCACCATCGGCAAGTTGGTGAATTTGACAGGTGGAGCTCGTGTGGGCGCGATAATCTCAACGATAATCATCGAACATTTACAATTCAGGCATATACCGATATTCCATCCTTTCTCGGCGCATATCTGCATGTAAGGTTTCTTCTTCCGTTCTTTGGGGACAGGTGTCCCGCCAAGCTGGATCTGGACTTGCCGTACTTTTTCGCGGTTGGACGGGGACAGCAATCCATAGTGCCGTATCCGCACGAAGGCGGGAGGCAGGATGTGCATGGAGAACAGGTGCAGGAACTCTTTGGCATGCATGGTCATCTCTTTGTGTTTACCGCCGTTGCGGTAGTCCTTCCAGTCATAGGTCACCATCCCCCCGGCAGTGACGTTCCTGATACGGGAGTTGCTAATGGCAACACGATAGGCGTAGCGGCCGATGTACTCAAGTACCTGGTTCACGCCTTTTGCAGGAGGACGGCTGAACACGACCCAATCTTTTGACATTGCCGCTTTGCGGACATCTTTCGGGATGGCCGTTCCTATCTTTGCCAATTCTTTGGTCAGGGCTGCCAACATCTTTGCCCGGAACACTTTGCTCAGGGCAGGCACGGGAAACAGGAAGTTGCTATTACCCCTGCAACCCTTCAGGTGTTGCCATGCGCCGTCCCTGTCCACACCCCCGCCGGTTACGATGCAATGTATGTGAGGGTGGTAGAAAAGGTTGGAGCCCCAAGTGTGGAGAATACCGGTCATGCCTCCCTGTAACCCTTGTTTCCCGAAGAACTTGCGCAGTGTGGCCCATGCCGCACGGAACATGCACGTGTAAAACAAGGCTTGGTTGGCTATGGCCAATGGATGGAAACAGTCGGGAATGGTGAATACCATATGGAAGTACTTGGTTCCCGGTATGATCTCCTCACGTCTCATCTCAATCCACGCTTCCCGCTCCTTGTTCTGGCATTTTGGACAATGACGGTCACGGCAACTGTTGTAGCTGACGCGTACTTCACCGCATTCCGGACACACCTCCACATGGCCGCCAAGCAGGCTGGTTCGGCACAAAGCCATTGCCTGGAAAGACTTGCGAACTTGTGGCACGGTGGGATAAGAGTCAAAAAAATCGTCACCCCAGTCCCGGATGATTTGCCCGATCTCATGCTTTGGCCGCATCCTTGAAGAGCATGTCAATGAGCGGAATGCAGTTGTGTTTCTCAATCCTTGCCACATGAAGGTAGATCATCGTGGTCTGTATAGAACGATGGCCAAGACGCTCTTTTACGGTTTGGATATCCTCTCCATATTCCAGAAGATGTGTGGCGAACGAGTGGCGGAGCGTGTGAGTGGTCAGTTGCGTGTCAAGACCGGCACGCGTCAAAGCTTCTCTAAGCCGCGAGCGTATAAAATGATTGTCGATTGGCCCATCCGCACCGAAACGTTTAAATACGAGATTCATGCTCGGGTAACTTTGGCGATAGGCCTTCAGGACAACCAGCGTCTTGCCCGAGATAGGGACAACCCTATCCTTACCGCCCTTGCCACGTTTGATGTGA
>JAHDQF010000088.1 GCA_018433945.1 Proteiniphilum sp.
AGGCACAACAAGTAAAACCCCGCAAGGATCAAACGCAGAAGAAATGGAGAATCAAAACTGAAAAAGGAGATTATCGGTATTTCGACCAGGATAGCCTTAGGGCTTCCGCTTTAAGGCAGAAACTCAAGAAAATCCCGATAGAGGAAACCAATATCAGGAACAACGTCGAAGCGAGCATTTTCCAATTAGGTTACCATTATCCCAACGACAAGAGCCGCTACAGGAGCCTTGCCAAGCATAAACTATGGGCTTATTCCCGCTCATTGTGGATAAACTTTGTAAGGATAGTGAAATATATCACGCAAATATGTCAAAGAGCACTTTTTGGGCAAAAATTGCCTCAATATATAGCTAAATTATGTTTCAATATGTATATTATTATAAATATATTCTTAGTCAATAAAAGTAATCACATTTTCCCGGCGAAACTGCGTTTTTCAGCAATTTGAAAAAACGGGGTTTTCAGAGGAGACTCATGTATTTTTTAATCTATATTTGTCAAATCAAAAAGTTGCATTTGTGACTTGAATTCAGCATATATTATTTTAGAACACACCAAAAAGATGATAAAGGAAATAGTAAATTTTGTAGAGCACTTAGAAAAGAAAAGCCCCGAAATATTTTCAGAAGGACTTGAATTGAAAGAGGGAATTTATGTCTTTTTAGAAAAAGGAGGAGAAGAATTGGTAGTTAAGGAAGAGAATATTTTTAAAGTGGGCAAGGATACTGAACGAAATCAATTATATGAAGAGTTTTTATCCTTGGCAACTAATACCGAAATGCTGAATGCTATGAAAAGTTTCAATTCAGGACCTAAAATATATATAGCTATTGGATCGCCTTTCGGTATTGCATTGAATGGAAAAGCCTATAAAAAAAATGGTGAAAAAAAACTATTAGATGCAGCCGATGCTTATTTTAAAGCGGCACGAAATTATATGAATTCTGAAAACAAACAACATGAATTATGGTATGCCGAAATGAAGTCCTTTGTAAAAACAAAAATGCTGAATTTCATAGCCAGTTACGTAGAAAATGAAAAAGTTAAGGACCAATTTATGTTTTATTTCTTTATGAAAGAACCCTCTTTGAAAGACTATCAAGAAATTCAAACAAAATTTTTATCAGAAAAACTTTTCAATAAAGATAAATTCAATGTAAAAACTAAAAATGGGGAATTATTTGGTATATCAGATAATTTAAGCGGTTTCAACGATAATAAAGAGTTTCTGAAACACAAAACCGCACCAATAGAACTAAATTATAGGGTAAACGGAATAGAGGCGCAAAAACTGTTCAATTTCTTTCAATTGCAACAAAAAAATAAAGTATTACCTAATCCTTTTCCTTTATTTGTTGATGAACAGGAATTAACAGAAGAAGCCGTAAAGTTCTACAAAAATAGCAATAAGAAATACGGACATAAAGAAATAGTTGAAGAACTAATAAAAAAGAAACAAGGTGATTTGCAAAATTATTTTCTGATATATTTCAATAACAAGGAAAAAGGAAGTCGGATAATTGATTTGGATTTTGTTTCTGTTTTTGAACATAAATTTAAACAACCAATAGTCATAAATAATCTGTTCAATATTAAAAACAGAAAACTTGTTTTTTCTCAGATTGAAACGATTTTTGAATTTGAGAAAAGTCTTCTGCCTATATTATTTAACAATATAATGGTAAGTAATTTTAATGATAGATTAGAGGGAAGGTATTTTTTTGATTTTAATAAAAAGAATAATCCCAAAGCCGGGTTTATTTTAAAATATATTGAAGATAACAAATACCATGTCTCATATAGTCAAACTCTTCAATATAGGAAAGCCTTTTTTGATTATATATATAAATCAAAAAGAAATGCAATTACTAGTAATATGTTTAATGATATATTAATAAAAACTATTATTGATGATATTAGACACGATGAACTTAAAGTAAGTGAAAAAACTAAAAAAGAATACCATTCAAAAGAAGATACAATCAAAGAAAAGCTAAACATTTGGTTTAGTTTATATAATTATTTTGCAAACTCAATAAAAAAAGAAGATATGGTAAATAAAACACAAGAGCTTTTTGAAAAGCTTAAAACAATTGCAAGTTCCGAAAACAATTCGGAATTTATTAAAAGCGATGATGAATTTGCCTTTGCAGCAGGTCAATTAATTCGTACCATTCTGAATAAAAGTGAATCGGGTGAACGTTCGCATGCCCTACTTGAACCTTTCCTGCAAAAAACAGAATGTAGCAAATTGAAATTGGCAATTGCTCGTGCATTTGATACCTATAAACATGCTTTTAAATTTTATAAAGGCGATGCAAACCGCTACGAATTTGATAAAATTATGAGCGATGTAATGGGCTACGAAACAAAAACAAATATGAAAGATTTGCTGCCCATGATTTTAGCGGGATATTTTTCTGAAACTATTTTCTAAAAAGAAAAAGAACCTGCACAATAACTCAAAAAACCTATTAAATAACAATTTAAAATAATAATCCTATGATACAATTTAAAAACAGAGTTTTCGGTGCAGCAATTGTAAAAGCTGTAAACTCAAACTACAATGCAGATTTTAGTGGTCAACCCCGAACGTTACCAAATGGAACGGTATACGCAACTGATAAGGCATTCAAGTATACCATAAAAAATTATCTGAAAGACGTTTATACAGGCGAAAAAATATTTTATTTCAAAAGATTAAACGATGATTTTAACCCTTTGACATTAGAAGACACTTATTTCAAAGTTTTTGAAAGAGATACTGCAAAAGATAAAAAAGTAGTCGCAAAAGATATTCTAAGTTGTATCGACATTCGTTTATTTGGTTCTACTTTTGCGTTAAGCGGAAAAAACGGGAATGTTGCATTGTCAATTCACGGTCCGGTTCAAATAAATCATGGGGTAAATATATGGAAAGAAAATAATATTTTTTCTGAACAAATTATGTCTCCATTTAGAAATCCAGTTAAAAAAAAGCCGGGAGAAGATGGATCGGAAGAAGAGGATAAGCAGGCTACGACTTTAGGCCGTCAGTCAAAGTTAGAAGAAGGCCACTATTTGCATCATTTTTCGGTAAATCCCAAAAATTTAGAAGAAATAGTTGCACTTGCCGGAGCCGATGCCGACATATTAACTGTAGAAGACATCAACAAACTTAAAGAAGCCATGCGCCGTGGGGCAACTTATTATGACAGTGCATCAAAAGCCGGCACAGAAAACGAATTTCTGATTTGGGTGCAACTAAAAGATGAATCAAAATTGGTATTACCCAATTTCAATACACTCATTTACATGAAAAGTGAAAAACAAGATGGAAAAGTGGTTCTGGATATGGCAAAATTGAGCGATGAATTAAAAAAACACGCTTCTGGAATAGAAAGCAGCGAAATTTATAGAAATGATAGTTCTATAGTGCTTGAAAATCAGCCGGAAGATGCCAAAATTTTCGGATTGTAAGTTTCATTTTGACATTACTTTTTATAGTAGTATATTTGCAATTTACTCATGGTATATTATTATAAAAGGTAAAAAGATCTTATGGAAAAAATTGAAGAGATATTATTAAAAGACATTACTTTCAATGGGCTCGATATTTTTACTAAATCAGAATTATTAAGTATATCTTCCTTAGACCAAATTTCAACAGAGAAAGCTTTGCGGAATTTGAATAAAAGAGACATTATTTACACAATAGAGCGAGGAAAATACTGTAAATTTGATTTTAGAAACGAATTGGTAATCGGCAGCTTTTTAAGTAGAGATGGTGGAATCGGGTATTGGACAGCCATGCACCATCACGGCTTAACGGAACAGATTCCAAATACCATTTTTGTGCAAACATCTTATAAAAAGCAATCCAAACAAATATTCGGCGTAAAATATGTTTTTGTTCAGCTGATGAAAAAAAAACTTATAGGCTTTAAAAAAGTCGGATATGGAAATTACCAATATAATATTTCAGATGTTGAAAAGACAATTGTTGATTGTTTTGATTTACCTAATTATGGTGGCGGTTATGCTGAGATAATTAAGGCTTTTAATAATGCTAATTTGAATGCTAAAAAAATGGTAAGATACTGCAGCGCAATTGATAACATTGCTGTTACAAAACGATTAGCTTATTTATCTGAATTGCTGGGGAAGCCCAAAATGGATTATTTTATAAAATATGCTCAAACAAGAAAAAATAAGAAATACAATTTATTTGAATCAGGGGGTAAAGAAAACGGTAAAACCAACAGCCGGTGGAATTTAATTTTAAATATGGAAGAGGACGAAATCATAGAAATAGCTAATTCTTAAAAATGATAACACAAAAGGAAATTATAGAAATAGCCGAGCAAAAGCGTTTGCAAACCAAAATTATAGACAAAGATTGGGTTTTAGGTCATTTCTTAAATGCTATGTATTCTTTTGATGACGTGCGACAAAATTTTGTGTTCAAAGGCGGAACAGCACTTAAGAAATGCTATTTCCCTGATTACCGGTTTTCGGAGGACCTGGATTTTACTTTGTTGGATAAAAACTTTGTTATTAATGATAGTTTTATCAAAGAAATAATTAAAATCGCCACATTACAAAGTGGAATTCAATTTTATTTTCAGAAACAAAAACTTCAAAAGTCTGAAGATGAAGAACAAGGTTATGAAATAAAAATTAAGTATTGGGGAGCTGATCACAAACCGAACCAACAGCCTTTACCTCCGTCGAGGTGGCAAACTGCCATTAAATTAGATATTAGCTTTTCCGAAAATATATTTGCCCGGCCTGAGCAAAAACAAATTTTTCATGGATATTCCGACAGAACGAAAATTTCTGAGATAATTCTGGTTTATTCTCTGAATGAAATTATGGGAGAAAAATTACGCTCGTTGATACAGCGCAATAGACCGCGCGATATTTACGACATTGATTATCTGAGCAAGCACTTGCCCCAGGAAAACTTCCCCTTAATAAAGGAAATACTTTACAGTAAAGCCAAAGATAAAAATATTACGATTTCTGGCGTTTCCGATTTTGTAAACAATAAAAAAGAGCGTAGCAATAAACGTGCCTGGCAAAGTAGTTTGGGCGAACATCTACCAGTAGGCAAACTGCCTGATTTTGATAAAGTATATTCAGATATAGAACATTTTATTGAAAAAATTCTAAATTCGTAAAACAATGAAAAAACTAATTTCCATAGATATTTTTGCCGATTTCGGCATGTTGAAAAAACCCGATACCAATGAACCGGTTTATCTGACTTTTAATATGATGCATAAACCCGCTTTACTCGGGATTTTGGGTGCTATCATTGGCGAAAGCGGCTTTAATGAAAAGGGCATTTTACCCGATTATTACCTGAAATTGAATGATCTGAAAGTTGGGATTCAACCCATAAATCATGAAAAAGGTAATTATCAAAAAACCGTGATAACTTACAACAATACTACCGGCATGGCTAGCAAAGAACAAGGCGGAAACCTTATGGTTACTGAACAAACTCTAATTGCTCCTGCTTACCGTTGTTATTTTTTGTTTGATATGGATAACAAAACCCACCAAAAAGCCGATGAAAACTTGTCAAAATATTACGCTGAATATTTGCCCTATTTGGGGAAAAATGAATTTTCGGTTTGGTGGGGAAATTATATGGTGTATAAGGATTTTTCTGAGTTTGAACCTATCGGAATTTTTAAAATCAATTCGATTTTTATAAAAGATGTTCCTTTAAAAGATTCAAAAGACAAAGACGCTTTGTTGTTTGATCCTGTTTTTGAAGATGCACCCGAAGGCTTTACTTTTTCTTATTTGGAAAGACTTCCTATTGGATATATGGATATTGGTGAAAATAATTATCAATACGAATACCGTAATTTTGCCTTTACGGATTGGTCTCTTAAAATGAATAACGAAAGTTCCAATTTATTGTTAAAAACTATAGAAAATGGCATCATTCAAGTCTTTTAATCAAATAAATGAAGAACAAAGCCCAATAATTAATTTTTTCGAGTCGAAAACTGATTTTTTAGCTCATACGCACTCTTTAAAAGAACCAGAAACCCTACACCAACATATAATTAAAGTCAAAAATTATTTTTTTCAACTTGTTGAAATTCACCATCTTGAATTTGTCATTGATGGGTTAATACAAAATATTTACTCTGAAAATGATAAAATTGGAAATTTTATAAAGGAACTTTTTTTCTTATCCATTATTTTTCATGATTTTGGAAAAACAAATCCCAATTTTCAGGTTCAGCGCATGAATAATAAGCTTTTTGAACAAAATAATTCAATAAAACTTGGTTACGAACATTCATTTATCAGTGCTTATTTTTTTCTGAATTTTTGTGTTGAAAGAATTTCAAAATCAAATTTTTCTGCACACGAAAAAAATCTTGCTTACATGTATTCTTTTCTTTTTTCGATTCCTATGATTAAGCATCATTCAAGTTCCTTGGAAAAGAGTTACGATTTTTCGGAAGAGAAAATCGAAAGCATTCACTATTTGACAGAAGTTATGCAAATAAGTATTACAAAAGAACAAATTCAGAAATTAATCAATTACGAAAAATCAGATGACGATAATAGTTTGAAAAATGTTTTTGAAAATATTATTCCGGTAAATTTCGACTACTTTCCCCTTTTTGCACTCTTAAAACTCAACTATTCATTACTTACGGCTTCCGATTATTTGGCCACTTCGGATTATATGAACGATTTGAAGTTGGAAACCAAAGAAGATTTTGGATTGCTTACATCTGAATTGAAAAAACGATTAATTCATGATTTCGACAATAATTCTAACACATCGTGGAATGGCGAATTAATTTCCAATACGGAAAAATATTTATCAAAAAGTCTTGATGAATTAAATGAAAAAAACAAAGATAACTTAAACTTCATTCGTCAGAAAATGGGTGCCGAAGTGCTTGCCAATATTGAAAAACACAAAAACGAAAAGGTTTTTTATATTGAAGCACCAACAGGTGGAGGCAAAACGAATATGTCGATGATTGCCCTGCGCAAAATGTTGGAACTGTACCCCGAAATAAATAAAGTTTTTTATGTTTTTCCGTTTACTACTTTAGTAACTCAAACAGCTAAAGCTATTAAAGAAACTTTTCAACTTGACGATAATGACATTGCACAAATTCATTCAAAATCGGGTTTTCAGGAAAAAGAATATGATAACGAAGCAGATGCTAAATACGGTAAAGAAAAACGCAACCAGATTGACAATCTTTTTGTAAATTATCCCTTTACTTTGATGACCCACATTAAATTTTTTGATGTACTGAAGTCAAATAAAAAAGATACGAATTATCTTTTGCACCGTTTGGCTAATTCAGTCGTAATTATCGACGAGTTGCAAGCTTACAACCCTGAACATTGGGACAAAATAAAATATTTTATTGCCAATTATGCCGAACTGTTCAACATTCGTTTCATAATCATGTCGGCCACTTTACCCAAAATTGATGAAATTGAACTGTCGGATTATAAACCAAAAAAATTTGTTTCGCTTATTGAAAATGCCAAAAATTATTTACAGAATCCAAATTTTGCACAAAGAGTTGTAATAAAAACCGATTTATTAGACCTAAAAATAGAATTAGAAGAATTGGCAAACATCGTATTCGAAAAGTCGAAATACTATGCTAAAAACAGAACTGATGAGTTTAAGGGAAGTGTTTATACCATAATCGAGTTTATTTTCAAGAAATCGGCAAGCAATTTTTACGATATAGTTTTTAAACGAAATGATTTTTTCGATGAAATATTTGTGCTTTCGGGAACAATTCTCGAACCGCGAAGAAAATACATCATCGAATATCTAAAAGACGAACTGAACCGCAAAAAGAAAATTCTGCTTATTACCACACAAGTAGTTGAAGCCGGTGTGGATATTGATATGGATTTGGGGTTTAAAAATCAGTCGCTTATAGACAGTGACGAACAATTGGCCGGACGAATAAACCGAAACGCAAATAAAGAGAATTGTGAGTTGTATTTGTTCAAACACGACAAGCCAAAATCAATTTACGGCGTAGATTTAAGATATGAGGTAACTGAAAAGCAAATAAAATCGGATGAAGTTAAACAAATTTTAACAGAGAAAGATTTTAAGCGGCTATATGATAGGGTTTTTCGAGAAATTTTCAAAACAAATAATTCCGCTTATAAAAAAGGAATTGGCGAATATCTCGATAATTTTAAACGAATAGATTTTAGAGGCATTCACCAAGATTTCAAATTAATTGAAAATAGTAATGCTACTATTTTTGTTCCGCTGGATATTGACATAAATTGTTATGGCAGCACCAAAAATTTTTCAATAAAAGAACAAAACTTCATCAAAGAGCATAATTGTTTAACTAACGAAAACAAAGTCTCGGGTGAAAAAATATGGGAATTGTATGATTCATACACGAAGGATTTTTCCAAAAAGTTTTCCATAGAAAATAAAATACTAAATGGCATTATGTCCAAATTTGTATTTTCTATTTTTATGAAAAAAATAAATGATTTGTACCCGTTCATTGAAAATCCGCCAACATCCGAAAAAAAAACGATTCAACAATATTTTAAACTAAATAAAAAACGACTGGACGAGATTTACTCTGAAGAATCAGGTATAAATGAAAAACATTTGACAGAAATATCAAAATCTACTTACGAATTTATCTGATATGCAAATCACAGGAATGCACTTTAATTATTATCTTATTTGTCATCGCAAGCTATGGCTCTTTGCCAATGGGATCACGATGGAGTCCACATCCGATTTGGTTTATGAGGGGAAACTCTTGCATGAGATATCTTATCCCCGACGAAGTGAGAAATACCAAGAGATTGCCATTGATGGAATAAAAATTGATTTTTATGATGTAAAAAATAAGGTAGTCCATGAAATCAAAAAGTCTGATAAGCATGAAGATGCGCATGTATGGCAGGTGAAGTATTATCTTTACGTGCTGGATCAAAATGGAGTGCATGGAGTTACGGGAATACTTGAATACCCCAAATTGCACAAAACGGAGGAAGTAATATTGTCCGACTCGGATAAAGATGAAATTTGTAAAATGATTGCCAATATTGAAGCCATTGTGCACAGTGATCAATGTCCGGAACGTATTCGAAAATCGAGATGTAAAAACTGCAGTTACTTTGATTTTTGTTGGAGTGGGGAGGAGGAAGAATGAAAAAAACATACTATCTTTTTAATCCTGGAAGGTTACAACGTAGAGATAATACGCTGAAATTTACTCCCTATGATGAAAATGGCAATGAGCAGGAGCCACGTTATCTGCCTGTGGAGAATATAGAAGAATTATATTGTTTTGGAAATCTGGATGCAAATTCGGCATTGTATAATTTTTTAGGGACTCTTCAGATTCCTATCCATTTCTTCGATTATTATGAGAATTATACCGGTTCTTTTATGCCTCGGGAATCACTGATATCCGGAAAGATGCTGATCTCACAGGTCAAGGCGCAGCAAAACAAACAAAAACGTATGGTATTGGCACAACGCATACTCGAAGGTGCAGGATATAATATGTTGAAAAATCTCAACTATTATAACAACAGAGGGAAAGACCTCGAACCGATTATCGAAACCATTGAAGCATTGATTCAGAAAATAGAGTCAACAACCGCCATCGATGAGTTGATGGGCATTGAAGGGAATATCCGTAAAAACTATTACGATGCGTTCGAGCTTATTATTAATGATTTCAGTATGGACGGACGAAGCTATCGGCCGCCCAGGAACGAAGTAAATGCCCTGATTTCTTTTGGGAATATGATGTGTTACAGCCAGTGCTTAAGATCAATACATCAAACGCAGTTGAATCCGGTAATTAGCTTCCTTCATGAGCCGGGAGAACGACGATTTTCATTATCTCTTGATATCGCAGAAATATTTAAACCGCTTCTTGTTGACCGGGTACTGTTTAAAGTGCTGAATAAGAAAATGATTCAGGCAAATCATTTTGAGGTAAAACTGAATAGTGTGGTTTTGAAAGAAGCCGGGCGTAAAACATTTGTGCAGGCTTTCGAAGATCGTTTAAATGAAACCATCAAACACCGTACCCTATCCCGATCGGTCAGTTATAAGCATCTGATAAAGCTGGAATGTTACAAACTCCAGAAACATTTGCTTGGAATAGAAGAATATCAGCCTTTTAAAATGTGGTGGTGATGTATGTTATTGCTGTTTATGATGTGGGTGAGAAAAGAGTAGGGAAAATGCTAAAGCTTTTCAGACGATATCTGAATTGGATACAAAATTCAGTTTTTGAGGGAGAAATAACCGAGGTCAGGCTGATGGAATTAAAGATTAAAGCGAGTAAGATAATGGATGATGAAAATGACAGTTTGATAATTTTTAAAACCCGCCAGGAGAAATGGCTCGAAAAAGAAATTGTGGGGGTAGAAAGACAGAATTTGAGCAATTTTTTATAACAATGAATTGTCGATACTTGTAAAATCAATGGGTTTGGAGACAAAGTTTCAATAAAATAATTTTTAAGCGCTCTTTGACATATTGATAATAAGTGACATATGTATAGTCGTCGTTCTGGCGGTCAAAATACATTTAATGAGAACGACGATTTTTTCAGTAAAAAAAACTATTTTTGTGGTCAGTAACTCATTGTTTATGAAACATTTTTTTTAGGCGCTCGTACGGCCTTCAATCGCACCATACTGGAATTGAAATTCGATAGTCAGCACACCGGAAAGGTTGGCCCCGGATCCTTCAATCGCACCATACTGGAATTGAAATTTATTACCCGCTGGTCGTGCGTGTTGTGTGCCACCCCTTCAATCGCACCATACTGGAATTGAAATAAAAATCAGCCCAAAACCGTTGCTCCGCTAATACCCTTCAATCGCACCATACTGGAATTGAAATGGTTGACGACGCTGGCCAGCTTGCTGGCGCTCCTTCCTTCAATCGCACCATACTGGAATTGAAATCACTATGACTAATCCCTGAGTCCGTGATGCTAATACCTTCAATCGCACCATACTGGAATTGAAATGTTGATCTTTTGCCGCTCCCTGTATCCCGGAGATCCTTCAATCGCACCATACTGGAATTGAAATGGGATATATACTCAAGCCTGTTAAAAACTTATCCGCCTTCAATCGCACCATACTGGAATTGAAATGGATAAACTTCTCCTTTGCTTTCACGTCATCGCCCAGCCTTCAATCGCACCATACTGGAATTGAAATGAGGACTTTTCTGATGCTCTCAACGTGCAACTTGCCTTCAATCGCACCATACTGGAATTGAAATATGAGTTACGGCAAGGGTAAGGGTTTTGTGTCGGGCCTTCAATCGCACCATACTGGAATTGAAATTTCAAAATTTCAAAGGCGACTTCGTCGCAATTTTCCTTCAATCGCACCATACTGGAATTGAAATTTCAAATTGTTCCACGAAGTGCACAGGCTGATGATCCTTCAATCGCACCATACTGGAATTGAAATTAGGATAGAAAACAGCCAAATAAACATCAATCCAGCCTTCAATCGCACCATACTGGAATTGAAATTTGTCTGTTATGTTTGTGCCGTTGCCTGCAACGGCTTCCTTCAATCGCACCATACTGGAATTGAAATAAGTATGAATTTACAGAGTACGACAACGGGAAAACCTTCAATCGCACCATACTGGAATTGAAATTTGATTCCATAAACGTATCGCTTCCCGGATGGTGCCCTTCAATCGCACCATACTGGAATTGAAATGATGGAATTTCGGTGTAAATAATCCGGCTTCTTTCCTTCAATCGCACCATACTGGAATTGAAATTACCCAGCTGTGCGTACTGTTTTTGCAGGTCTGATAACCTTCAATCGCACCATACTGGAATTGAAATGGAGAGCTTATTACAGGTCGCAAAGTAATATCCGAACCTTCAATCGCACCATACTGGAATTGAAATTGCTTATTACGGGATGTTAAATTTCGTGAATGGGAACCTTCAATCGCACCATACTGGAATTGAAATTAGATCTTACAAAGCTCCTGCAGGAAGCGCTGAATGCCTTCAATCGCACCATACTGGAATTGAAATATTCGCGAACAAAGGGGGTAGCCAGTAGCAAGCTGACCTTCAATCGCACCATACTGGAATTGAAATCAGGTAGTAGTTAGCCGGCTTTGAGGGTAGAGTTGCCTTCAATCGCACCATACTGGAATTGAAATTCGGGTAGTTATCGTCAGCTTACAAGGCCGACGACCTTCAATCGCACCATACTGGAATTGAAATGTTATCGTCTTTGCCATGTTTTCAGCGGCATCGAGCCCTTCAATCGCACCATACTGGAATTGAAATATGAACAATGGGCTTTTTCATTTCGATACATGGGTAAACCTTCAATCGCACCATACTGGAATCAATAATTACTACCGATTTCGAGCTCGTCGATCTTTTTGTCCTTCAATCGCATCATACTGGAATCAATAACCGGGCGTGATTACTCAGTTGGTGATCACGCAAAGTTCCAATCATACAAACGCGTTCAGCCACAAAGCTTCCGGATGTGGCAATCAGCTTTTAATCGGGATAACCGACCGATTGGGTTAGTAAGACTTCCTGATTGGGGCTCAAATTGAGAAGCTGATGCAGTTTCTCCTTGTCAAAGGAGCCGCGGACAACTGAACCGAGCCCTTCGGAGGCGCAGTACAGATAGATGTTTTGTGCGACAAATCCACAATCGGTATATGCGTATTGCCTGCTGGATGCTTTTTCCATGTCTGAAACAAAAATCAGATTGAGTGCCGCTTGCGCAACAAAATCCTGCACTCCTGTCTGGGCACGGTAATCGCCTTTCTTCACCTCTCTCAGAAGGTGCTGATGAGCATCATAAAAATAGATGCCATTCCTGGTAGCGACATACAGCTCCAGTTCCTGACGATCGTTTGCCGTTGGTACCGTGCGCTTTGTATCACGATTAAACCCGTTGGCTGCCCACAGCAGATCGGATAGTTGCTGAAGGGTTAATTCTTTGTCCTGATATGACCTGGTGGATTTTCGCTCGTTCAAAGCCTGCATCAAAGGCTTGCCTCCTGTCCTGTTGGGTGCCGGTAATTTGATATCCTGAGCCGATATTGAAGAACCCAGGATAAAAAGAGATGCTAACATAATAAATCGGTTCATTCTTATTAATATTTTAATTATTTAACTGCTTCTCCAAAATTTACGAGATTCTTGTTTACATACCATGCGAGTGCTGTCTTACTGTTCTTTGTCAGGGTTGTGGCTTTTTAATGTTTTCATAATCCAAAAATACGACTTTATATTCAATCGCAAAAATCATTTTTTATAAATCTCGAATCTTTATCTATCTGAAAGGTTTTATGGAAGATTCAGTATGTAGATGAAGGAAAAGTGATTGATTACACCATCCGAAGGGTTTCATGGTGGAGCCGGAATGAAGCGGCGGGAAAGTTACTGGTGATTGATGGCACAATCAAAAGGTTTTTTATGGAGGACCCGGAATCGGATGCAGATTTTCTTAAAAAAAATGCTTAAATTTGGAATCCAATGTGGATGTTACCGAATGGGTACAAAAATGGGAGCAATGAAAAAAACTGATTCTGCGGATATGTACATGCCGGCACGTTATCAGGAAAAAAAAGCCGATGGTACGGTCCGTTGCCTTCTTTGTCCGCAGGTGTGCTTGTTGCAGGAGAACGAAACGGGGTTGTGCCACACGAGAAAAAACCTGAACGGAACGCTCTATACCATGGCCTACGGCAATCCGTGCTCGGTAAGCATGGACCCGATTGAAAAAAAACCGCTGTTCCACTTCCATCCGGGCGAAAATATCCTGTCGCTGGCTACCGCGGGATGTAACTTTCATTGTGCCAATTGCCAGAACTGGCAAATATCACAGGCATCACCGGAAGAGTTGCCCCATTACCGGCTCACTCCGCATGAAATAATCGATATGGCGCTGTCGTACCACACCGGACTCATCGCTTTTACCTACACGGAACCAACGGTTTTCTACGAATATATGTACGACATTGCGGTGCTGGCACACGAAAAAGAGATGAAGACGGTGATGGTCTCAAATGGTTACATCAACCGTGAACCGTTGCTCGACCTTTGCCCTTATCTCGATGCTGCCAATATCGATTTAAAATGTTTCGACAATGCATCCTATAAACAGCTGACTTCGGGAAACCTTCATCCGGTGCTGAGAACCTTGAAAACGCTAAAGGAGAATAATATCTGGCTCGAGATCACCAGCTTATTGATTCCCGGATACAACGACAGCGCCGAAATGATCGGGAAGATGTGTGCGTGGCTGGTGGAAAACGGCTTTTCCGATACGCCGCTGCATTTCAGCCGCTTCTTTCCCACATACCGGCTGACCGACCGGCCTGCAACGCCCGAAAAGTCGTTGCTGCAGGCAAAGATGATCGCGGAACACGCGGGAATAAAATACGTCTATATCGGAAATTTGCCGCATCTTCGGGGCGAAAACACGTTTTGCCCCCATTGCAACAACCTGCTGGTGGAACGACAAGGGTTCAACGTGGTAACAAACCGGTTGACAGGCGGAAAATGCAACGTTTGCGGCGAAAAAATTGCCGGTGTCTGGGAGTGAGTTCACGATGCCCTGAACTACCTCAAGTACCGGTCCGATTTTATTTCTCCCCAAAAACGGTCGCCGTGAAGGTGTAAATGGTGGCTTGCTTCCAGCCATCCCACCCGATGCCGGCTTTGTCGCGGGCACAGTGGCCGAGGAAGTTTTCCAGATCCCAACCAGTTTCTTCGGCCACCTGCGGCAGAAAAACGCCGCTCGAATGGCCTTTCACCATGTATATGCCGTGCTTCCCCAGTTCAATTTCCGAGATGTCTTTGATTCTTTTCAGTGGCGACAAGGCGGAAATTTCAATATCGATTTCGTCTAACTCCTCTGCAGATACGCGAGGAAACCGGTAGTCGTTTACCGCAGCCGCAATGGCCATGTCGTGCACGGTCTTCAGCAAAGGCTCATCGGAGACTATCCTCCCAATACATCCGCGAAGTTTCCCCCGCTTATTTAGCGTTACAAAAGCGCCGCAATGAGCATATACCGCATCGGAACAACCGCTTAAATCGGGACGCGAAGTTTCCCTTCCCAGTAAAAGCTTTTCAAGGGCGCTGCGCGCTTCCCTGAGCAGGGCGATCTTGTCATTATCCGTCAGAGAGAACTCTTCCTTACCTGAAGAAGCCTCCTCCGTAACCACGATGGAGCAATATCCCACAACCTGGTGCCGGTCGCCATACAACTTCTCATCGCCCGAATTGCGGTAATCCACCGCGTGGTATGAGTAACGCGGGTTGTTGGCGGTCATGTTGAGCAGCGTGAGCACCGACGTCCACCCGCACAAACTGGTCAGCAGGTTGTCGATCTGTTTCTGCTTATTTTCGGACAGCACGTCGAGCAGTTTTTGCGGGTCATTCTTCAGGATGGCCTCTGCGGTGGCAGCATCGACCATCGTGGCGCTGTCGTAATCGGGGTAATGCGAAAAATCGGTGCTGACGACAAATAAATTGTCTTTTGTCAGAAAAGGCTTTAGTACCTGCGCAAGGCGATGGCATGTGCCGGGATCGGACGTGCCAAGGATGATGGGGACAATGGTATAATTGTTCCTCAGCGTATAATGCAAAAAAGGAAGCTGTACTTCGATGGCGTGTTCTTTCTGATGGGGGATGGGGTCGTCCGTGAAAAGCCCGGGGTGGTTTTCCACCAGACTCTCGCCGATCTTCGTATCCACCGTCTCTCTGCCATACGGCATCAGGTAATCGCCGTCGCAGTATACCGATGCGCCGTCGAAATGATAATGATGCGACGATGCCAGTATGAACACAAGCTTGTATTGCGCATTTTCGTCGACCTGTCGATAACCCGACGCAGCCACCTTTCCCGAAAAAACATACCCTGCATGCGGACAAATCACTGCCCGTACGTTGTCATGTTTTTTTTCAACGGCATCCCGGAAGTAACCTGCTATCTCTTTCTGCAATATATCCGTGCTCGCAGGATAAAACTGTCCGGCTACGGCGGGCTTTCTGTCTGTGTTGATGTTTTTCATATTCCGGTCTTTTTCTTTAAACAAATATCGGAGCATTATGTTGACGTCCCAGTGATTTCGATCAATGGGGGTCCCGCAAAATCTTCCAGATGCTCATCCACATACTGCGCGATGAGTTGAATCTCCTCTTCTTCAATGTAGAAGAACTTCTCCTCCAGCTCGTCGAACTGTTCAAAATCGACGTACATGGCGGTGAACTCCTCGTCGGTGGTCTCCCGTTCCAGCTCCTCGCGGTGGGCATCGTAAATCTCCTTCGCTTTATAGAGGATTTTCGATAATCCCGTGGCACCCATCAGCTTCAGGGCTTTGGCCACGGGGTTGTTGAAGATATACCCGCCATAGCCGTTCTGTATCAACTGCACAAAACCGCCCTCGTTCACCTCCTCCGAGAAAAAACGAAGCGCCAGCAGGGTGTGCTGGTAACCGTTCAGCAGACCCATATTCTCGACGGTAATATCCCCACCCAGTGCTTCCAGATAAGCATCGGTGAACACTTTCAGAAATTCGTCCATGCCTTTCTCGGCGGCTTCAATGATGGTTGTCTCTCGAATCTGTATCATCCCTCAAACGTTTAATCTGTTCGTGAAACAAATGTAACTGTTTTTTATCAATTCTCCACTTTGGGTGCCCTGTAATTCCGGATAAAATAGCTACATTTGCGGCAGATAGCCTTTTATAAGGCTTAACGTAAAAGATAAAATATTTCTATGAAGGTAAAACCTTTCAGAGGTGTCCGCCCCCCGAAGGAACTGGTCAGGGAGGTGGCATCGCGCCCCTATGATGTACTCAATTCAGAAGAGGCCCGGAAAGAGGCCGTAGGCAATGAGAAGTCGCTCTACCACATTATCAAGCCGGAGATCGATTTTCCGGCAGGGAAAGATGAACACGACGAGGATGTATATGCCAGGGCTGCCGAGAACTTCCGAAAATTTCAGGATAAGGGTTGGCTGGTGCAGGACGAACAGGAGATGTATTACGTGTATGCTCAGACCATGAACGGCAAGACGCAGTACGGTCTTGTTCTTGGCGCTTCCGTGGAGGATTACATGACGGGAAAAATCAAAAAGCATGAGCTTACCCGCCGCGACAAGGAGGAGGATCGCATGAAGCATGTGCGGGTGACCGATGCCAACATGGAACCGGTCTTCTTTGCCTATCCCGATAACCCGGCACTGAACGCCATTGTGACATCGGTGACGGCCCGACAGCCGGAATATGATTTCGTGTCGGACGACGGGGTGGGGCACCACTTCTGGCTCATTCCGGAGGAAGAGGATATCCGCCGCATCACCGAACTCTTTGCCGCAATCCCGGCCATGTATATCGCCGACGGCCACCACCGCTCCGCTGCCGCGGCCCTGGTTGGAGCCGAGAAAGCGAAGAACAATCCCAACCACCGCGGCGATGAGGAGTACAACTACTTCATGGCGGTCTGCTTCCCAGACAGTCAACTCACCATCATCGATTACAACCGGGTGGTGAAAGATTTCAACGGCCTCTCACCACAACAGTTCCTGACAAAACTGGAGAAGAACTTCCTGGTGGAACCCACCGGATCGGAGATCCAAAAACCGAAACGGCTCCACAACTTCTCCATCTACCTCGACGGGCGCTCGTTTAGCGTTACAGCCAAACCGGGGACCTACGATGACAACGATCCCATCGGGCAGCTCGACGTCACCATCACCTCCAACCTTATCCTCGATGAGGTACTGGGCATCAAGGACCTGAGAAGCGATAAACGGATCGACTTCGTGGGGGGCATCCGCGGACTGGATGCACTGAAAAACCGGGTGGACAGCGGCGAGATGGCGCTGGCACTGGCTTTATACCCTGTGTCGATGAAGCAGCTGATGGAGATTGCCGACACCGGCAACATCATGCCGCCCAAAACAACCTGGTTTGAACCAAAACTCCGGTCGGGACTGGTGATTCATAAATTGCAGTAACATCCCCTATTAAAAATAAATCTATGGCACAGCACGAATTAGATGAATTAGACGAGAAAATCCTCAGGATGATCGTGAACAATGCACGCATTCCCTTTCTGGAAGTGGCGCGCAAATGTGATGTGTCGGGAGCTGCCATCCACCAGCGGGTGCAGAAACTGACTACCCTCGGCGTGATCAAAGGCTCAGAGTTTGTCGTCGATGCCGAAAAAATTGGATATGAAACCTGTGCCTTCGTAGGCATCTTTCTCACTTCGCCCTCGACATTCGATTATGTGGTGCAGGAGCTGGAGAAAATTCCCGAGGTGGTGGAATGTTATTACACCACCGGACAGTATGATCTGTTAATCAAGGTATATGCGAAAAACAACAAGGATCTGTTGCGGATCATTCACTCCGAACTGCAACCCCTCGGACTATCGAGGACCGAAACGTTGATTAGTTTCAAAGACGCGTTCCGCAAAAAACTGCCCATCGATTTTGCTTCGCAGCCACAGGATGAATAAACATAAATCATGATCATATGACCTCACGTAGAAATTTTATCAAAAAATCGGCGGCAGGATTGACCGCATTGGCTGTGAACCCTTCCTGGGCTGCCTCATCGGTGATGGGGAAGAAACCCCGGCACAGCAGCTACATTTCCAAACGTCCTGCGCCGGGCGACCGTAATTTTACGTCGGCCGCTGTAGAACAAACCATTACCCGGGTGAAGGCCAAAATCAATGATCCCAAACTGGCATGGATGTTCGAAAACTGTTTTCCCAATACGCTGGATACAACAGTCCACTTCGGCATGCAAAACGGTAAACCCGATACTTTTGTCATTACCGGCGACA
Organism: Proteiniphilum sp.; assembly: GCA_018433945.1. GTDB lineage: Bacteria > Bacteroidota > Bacteroidia > Bacteroidales > Dysgonomonadaceae > Proteiniphilum. Next base: position 18,892 of record JAHDQF010000088.1, read on the forward strand.
TCAATGCCATGTGGCTGCGCGATTCGTCGGCACAGGTATGGCCCTATCTGCCCCTTACAAAATCGGATGCCCACCTCAAACAGATGATCGCCGGCGTGATCAACCGGCAAACGCAATGCATCCTGATTGATCCCTATGCCAACGCATTCAACCTCGATCCCAAACCCGAAGGCGACTGGATGAGCGATCTCACCGACATGAACCCGATGCTGCACGAGCGCAAATGGGAGATCGACTCACTCTGTTACCCCGTGCGACTGGCCTATAACTACTGGAAGACGACTGGTGACACCTCTGTTTTCGATGCCGACTGGAAGAAGGCGATGCAACTGGTGCTGAAGACATTCAGGGAGCAGCAACGGAAAGAGGGCCCTGGGCCTTACAGGTTTCAACGGCGCACCGAACGCCAGCTCGATACATTGAGTAACGACGGTTACGGCAATCCCGTGAACCCGGTGGGACTGATCGTCTCCTCTTTCCGTCCCTCCGACGATGCTTCTACCTTCGGATTCCTCGTCCCTTCCAACCTGTTTGCTGTGACCTCACTCAAACAGATCGCCGAGATTGCCCAGAAGGTAACAAACGATGTTGCGCTGGCAACAGAAAGCACAGCGCTGGCCAAAGAGGTAACCGGCGCCATTCAGCAATATGCCATTGTGGAGCACCCGAAGCATGGGAAAGTGTATGCCTTTGAGGTGGACGGTTTCGGAAACGCTTATTTCATGGACGATGCCAATGTGCCGAGCCTGCTGGCACTGCCTTACCTGGATGCGATTGATCTGAACGACGAGGTGTACCAGAATACCCGTAAGCTGGTGCTGAGCGGTGATAACCCCTACTTCTTCAAAGGTTCTGCCGGAGAGGGTATCGGTGGCCCGCACATCGGCTATGACATGATCTGGCCCATGAGCATCATCATGCGTGCCCAGACCAGTACGAGCGACGAGGAGATCAAACATTGCATCCGCATGCTTCGCGACACGGATGCGGAGACCGGATTCATGCACGAGTCGTTTCACAAGGATGACCCCTCCAACTTCACCAGGAAATGGTTTGCCTGGGTGAACACCCTGTTTGGTGAACTGATTGTGGAACTGGAAGCAAAAGGGAAAATAAATCTGATAAACAGTCTGTAAATAATGAAGATGTTATTTCAAAAGGCTACAATAGCCTTGTGCGTTGTGTTGAGCACGGCAACCATGAAGGGCCAAACGTTTGACTCGCCGGTAGATTATGTGAACATATTGATGGGTACCCAGTCGGAATTTGCCCTCTCCAACGGGAATACCTATCCGGCCATCGCACGCCCTTGGGGGATGAACTTCTGGACGCCACAGACACGCAAGATCGGTGACGGTTGGCAGTATGTCTATACGGATAATAAGATAAACGGCTTCAAGCAAACCCATCAACCCAGTCCCTGGATGAACGACTACGGACAGTTCTCCATCTTCCCCATGGTGGACAGGATGGAGTTCGATCAGGAGAAACGGGCCAGCTGGTATTCGCACAAGGCGGAAATCACGAAACCTTACTACTACAGTGCTTATCTGGCCGATTATGACGTGACTGCTGAAATCACGCCGACCGAAAGGGCGGCCATCTTCCGCTTCACCTTTCCCGAAACAGACAACGCCTATGTGTTGCTGGATGCCTTCGACAGAGGCTCCGCCGTGGAGATCGTGCCGGAGAAGAATGCCATCATCGGCTACACCACCCGCAACAGCGGCGGTGTACCCGAAAATTTCAGGAACTACTTCGTGATCGTCTTCGATAAACCCTTCCTGCAGCAGCACGTGGTGAAGGACAAAGAGATACAACAAAACGGCACCAGGGCGGAAGCAGACCACACCGGGGCGTTCGTCGGCTTCTCCACCCAGCGAGGTGAGAAGGTGGTTGCCAGGGTAGCCTCTTCCTTCATCAGCCAGGAACAGGCATGGCAAAACCTCAAAGAGGTGGCGGGCAAGGATTTTGATGAGGTGAAGCATGAGGGCCGCAGCGAATGGAACAAGGTGCTGGGAAGAGTAGAAGTGGAGGGAGGCAACCTGGATCAGAAGCGCACCTTTTACTCCACCCTTTACCGCTCAACGCTGTTTCCCCGTAAGTTTTACGAGAAAGATGCCGGCGGCAACATCGTGCATTACAGTCCCTACAACGGAGAGGTGCTCCCCGGTTACCTGTACACCGATACCGGCTTCTGGGATACCTTCCGCGCGCTGTTCCCGCTGCTGAACCTGCTATACCCCTCGGTCAACAGGGAGATCCAGGAGGGGCTGGTGAATACCTACAAGGAGAGCGGGTTCCTGCCGGAGTGGGCGAGTCCCGGCCACAGAGGCATCATGATTGGCAACAACTCTGCATCAGTGGTGGCCGATGCTTATCTGAAAGGGCTGCGCGGCTACGATATTGAAACATTGTATGAGGCGATGTTGCACGGTACGGAGAATGTGCATCCCAAAGTTTCTTCTACAGGGCGTCTCGGACACGAATACTACAACAAGCTGGGGTATGTGCCCTATGATGTGGGGATCAAAGAGAATGCAGCGCGCACACTGGAGTATGCCTATGCCGACTGGACCATCTACCGGCTTGCCAAAGCGTTGAACCGCCCCCAAAAAGAGATCGACCTGTTCGCCAAAAGAAGCCAGAACTACCGCAACCTGTTCGATCCGGAACATAAACTGATGCGGGGACGCAACGAAGACGGTACGTTCCAGTCGCCCTTCAGTCCCACGAAATGGGGCGATGCCTTCACCGAAGGCAACAGCTGGCACTATACCTGGTCGGTGTTCCACGACCCGCAGGGACTGATCGACCTGATGGGCGGCAACAAGGAGTTTGTGAAGATGCTCGACTCGGTATTCGTGATGCCTCCGGTGTTTGACGACAGTTACTATGGCGGGGTCATTCACGAGATCCGGGAGATGCAGGTCATGAACATGGGACAATATGCCCACGGCAACCAGCCCATCCAGCACATGATCTACCTCTATAACTACGCCGGTGAACCCTGGAAAGCCCAATATTGGGTGCGCGAGGTGATGGACAAACTCTACCTGCCCACTCCCGATGGTTATTGCGGCGATGAAGACAACGGACAGACCTCAGCCTGGTACGTGTTCTCGGCTCTCGGCTTCTACCCTGTCTGCCCCGGCAGCGACGAGTATGTGATCGGATCACCGTTGTTTGAGAAGATGATCCTTCATCTCGAAAACGGGAAGAGGGTGGAGATAAACGCTCCCGGAAATGCACCCGATACGCGCTATATCAGCGATGTGAAGATCAATGGCAAATCGTCTTCCAAAAATTATTTTACGCATACCGACCTGATGAAAGGGGCAAAGATCGATTTCACGATGTCGGATACCCCCAATAAGACCCGGGGGACAAAGAAAACCGATTTTCCCTATTCCTTCTCGAACGTGGAGAATAAATGAGCCCAGGCTGTTTTTGTATATCTAAGTGGAGGGCTGACTTCTCTAAGAGAATAACTCAGCCCATGCAGCTTTTGTACCTTTACATGGCCGGAGGCAATAAAAAAAAGGAAAGTGTTACACTTCCCTTTTCGATGGTTGCGGAGGCAAGACTCGAACTTACGACCTTTGGGTTATGAGCCCAACGAGCTACCAACTGCTCCACTCCGCGATATGGTTTCCCTGAATGGGAGTGCAAAGATAGAACAATATTTTGAAAATTCAAAATATTCCCCAAACTTTTTTCTATCTACACAAAAAGAGGTACATTTGAAGCATAATTGATCCCCTATGGCAGACAGTCTTGTAATTATTCCCACCTACAACGAAAAGGAGAACATTGAAAACATCATACGGGCTGTTTTCTCTCTTGAGAAACCGTTTCACATCCTGGTGATCGATGACGGATCGCCCGATGGAACTGCCTCCATCGTGAAGCGACTCATCCATGATTCATTTGCAGACCGCCTCTTTCTGGTAGAAAGAAAGGGGAAGATGGGACTGGGGACTGCCTACATACATGGTTTCAAGTGGGCGTTACAGCGATCCTACGATTACATCATAGAGATGGATGCCGACTTCTCGCACAACCCGGAGGATCTGCCTCGTCTCTATGCTGCTTGCCATGATGAGGGGTTCGACGTGGCGGTGGGATCGCGCTATGCCACCGGCGTAAATGTGGTTAACTGGCCGATGGGGCGCGTACTGATGTCTTTCTTCGCTTCGAAATATGTCCGGCTGGTGACAGCCCTCGATGTGAAAGATACGACCGCTGGCTTTGTCTGCTACCGCCGCAAGGTGCTGGAGACCATCGACCTGGACCGTATCCGCTTCAAGGGCTACGCTTTTCAGATCGAGATGAAATATACGGCCCACGTGCTCGGATTTAAAATTAAAGAAGTATCGGTGATCTTCGTGAACCGGCAACGGGGTACCTCCAAGATGAATAGCAGCATCTTCGGCGAGGCATTCTTCGGTGTCATCAAGCTGCGCTGGCTGAAAGAGCTGGGCAGGATCAAACCATGCCAACAACCAAAACAACGTCCATCATGATCCTCATAAATAAGGCAACCATCATCAACGAAGGGGAGACTTTCACCGGATCGCTTCTGATTGAGGGAGCGCGAATAGGCCGCATTTTCCGGGAAGAGGTGCCGGAACGATTGCTGCAGAACTGCAGCAAAGTGATTGATGCCAGGGGGCTTTTTTTGATTCCCGGCGTGATCGATGACCAGGTGCACTTCCGCGAACCGGGACTGACACACAAGGGGGATCTCTTCACCGAGAGCAGGGCCGCCGTGGCTGGAGGGGTCACCTCCTACATGGAGATGCCCAACACGCAACCGCAGACCGTCACCAACGAAGCGCTTCGGCAAAAGCAGGAGCTGGCTGCGGGGCGCTCAGCAGCCAACTACTCTTTTTATCTGGGGGCCACCAACCACAACATCCGGGAGTTGCTGAATGCCGACCCTCATACCACCTGCGGTGTGAAGGTGTTCATGGGCTCCTCCACCGGCAATATGCTGGTGGATGACCGCCGCGCACTCCAACAGATCTTCGCAGAGGTGGAACTGTTGATCGCCACCCACTGCGAGAGCGAGGAGCTGATTCGCAGGAACCGCGATCGGTTGCAGAAAGAACTGGGGGATGAGATCCCCGTTGAGATGCATCCCCTGATCCGGAGTGCCGAAGCCTGCTACCGCTCCTCCGCGGAGGCAGTGGAGCTGGCGGATCGCTACGGCAGTCGCCTGCATGTGCTGCACCTCTCTACCGCTCGTGAGATGAGCCTCTTTAGCGAGGGCTCACCGGAGCAGAAAAGGATTACCGCTGAGGCCTGCCTGCCTCATCTCTGGTTCAGCGATGAGGATTATCCCCGGTTGGGGTCTCGCATCAAGTGGAACCCCGCCGTGAAAGGGAAAGCCGACCGTGAAGCACTGAGAGCGGCACTCCGCAGTGGACGCCTCGATGTGGTGGCAACCGATCATGCTCCCCATCTCCTGAGCGAGAAAGAGGGGGGAGCGCTCAAAGCTGCTTCGGGTGGCCCATTGGTGCAACACGCACTGCTGGCGATGTGGGAGATGACTCGCAACGCTGTTTTCACCCCCGAACTGCTGGTGGAGCGGATGTGCCATGCTCCTGCACGCCTCTTCGGCATCCGGGAGAGGGGATTCATCCGGGAAGGGTATTATGCCGACCTGGTGTTGCTAGACCCTGCAACATCCCTCACTGTCTCATCGGACAACATCCTCTACAAATGTGGCTGGTCACCTTTCGAAGGAGTCACTTTCAACAGCAGCGTGAGCAAAACCTTCGTGAATGGCATGCTGGCCTACGATGAGGGGCGCTTGTCAGATCACGCTGCGGGACAACTGCTTACATTCGAGCACTGAGTCTCTCTTTTCAATGTAACCATGACTTAACCGAAAATATGAGGATGTCTGCAATTTATTTTTGTAATTTTGCAGCTGAAACATCAAAATCGTTTTTACGTGAGATTCTTGTTCACTGTTCAGGGAGAAGGAAGAGGCCACTTTACGCAGGCACTCTCCCTGGCTGCCATCCTGCATAAGGAGGGGCACGAGGTGGTGGCCGTACTCGTGGGGAAGAGCCATAACAGAGAGATCCCCTCTTTCTTTGCCGATAAGATTGATGCACCGGTCACCATTTTCAACAGCCCCAACTTCACCTCGTTCTACAAGCAAAAGCGGCCCAACATCCTGGTGAGTGTGGCGGCCAATTTCTCCCGCCCTTTCATCTTCCGGAAAAGCCTCCATCTTGTCCGGCAGAAGATTGAGGAGTACCGCCCCGACAAGGTGATCAATTTTTATGAGATGATTACCGGCATGGCTTACGGCATATACCGGTTCGACAAAAGGATGGGGGTGGAGATGATCTGTGTGGGACATCAATATGTCCTACTCAATCCCCATTACAAGACCAGTGCAGAACAGGATGTGAAATACTATTTTCTGCGGATGCTCTCTCGCATCACCTCCAGCCGTGCCTCCCGTATCCTGGCGCTCTCGTTTCGCGATATGCCCGATGCACCCGATAAGCGGATCGTGACAGTCCCTCCCCTGTTGCGGGCAGAGGTGTTCCATGTCAAGCCCTCTACCGGCGATTATATCCATGGTTACATGCTGAACAGCGGTTATTACAACGAGATTGCCCGTTGGCACGCCCGGCATCCTGAGGTGCCGCTCCGTTTCTTCTGGGATAAGCACGATGCCGCGGAGGAGGTGCAGGTGGACGATCGGTTCACGCTCTATCGACTCAATGATGAGAAGTTCCTCCGGAGCATGGCCGGCAGCATGGCTTATGCCACCACCTCCGGGTTCGAGTCGCTCTGTGAGGCGCTCTACTATCGCAAGCCGATCCTGATGATTCCGGTGCATGTGGAGCAGGAGTTCAATGCTTATGATGCCGCTCTCTCCGGTGCGGGCATCACCGGCAAACGGTTCGACCTGGACAGGCTGATCAATTTTATCCCCAGTTACAAGCCAGATGAGGGTTTTCGTGACTGGGTACAGCAGGCCGGAGAACGTTTCCTGAAAGAGATCTGTGGATCCTGAACGGGCACAGGCAGGAAGAATTGTACCCGGTTTTAACCTTGTAAGGTTGCCTCTTTACAACCCCACCGAATCGCGATAGAAATCGAGCGCTTCAAAGAAGAGGCTCTTGTCGGCTGTCTGGTCGATCTGTACGTTGCCGATCTCGGAGAGCAGGGTGAAGTTGATGACTCCCCCCCGGTTCTTCTTGTCGTGCAGTGCGATCTCATAGAGCTGATCGTAGTGGTCGCAGCTGATAGGGTATGCACCGTACTGATCCCGGATGAAACGGACCGTTTTGAGTAACTTCTCTTTGGGAAAACGACAGATGCGGTGCGACAGGTAGAGCTCGACAATCAGTCCCCACGCAACGGCGTAACCATGTGCTACCGGCTTACCCGATGTCAGGGCATGGCTCTCAAAGGCATGGCCGGTGGTGTGCCCCAGATTCAGCGCCTTGCGGATATCCTGCTCAAAAGGGTCTTTCTCCACGATCTGCCGTTTGATGCTAACCGACCGAAACACCATCTCGTTCAACTGCCCGTAATCGGGCGGGTCGAGCGGAAAGAGGAGTAACTTATCCAGGTCGGTAGCAGAGTGGATCAGCGCATGCTTGATCATCTCGGCATAACCAGAGAGCAGTGCGTGGTGGGAGAGGGTGCGGAAGAAGTCGGATGAGATGATCACGAACTCGGAGGGGTAAAAGGAGCCGATCTCATTCTTGTACCCTCCGAAGTTGATGCCGGTCTTGCCCCCTACGGAAGCATCAACAGCCCCCAGCAGTGTGGTGGGGATGTTGATGTAGCGGATACCCCGTTTAAAGGTGGCGGCAGCAAAACCTCCCAGGTCGGTCACCATCCCCCCTCCCAGGTTGATCAGCAGCGAGTGGCGCGTTGCCCCCCCTGTGGTGAGCTGCTCCCATACACCGGAAAGCGTGGCGATGGTTTTATGGGTGTCGTCGGCAGGGATCACGATCTCCCTGGCTTCGCTGATCTGCGATACCTCGCTGAGCAGTGGCAGACAGTGGCGGTGGGTGTTGGCATCGGTGAGGATGAACAGCTTGTCATACCTGATGTTACGGAGCGTCTTCTCTATGTCGGCAGCCAGATGACTGCTTTTGATAACCTGTTGCATGGTCTCTCGTTACGGTTGGTTTGTAATGGATGATTGGGCCCTTATGGCCTGGTAAAGCTCCTCCTGGATCCGCTCGCGGATGCTCAGCGTGGAGAACCGGTTCGGTGTTCGCGACGGGTTGACCCGGTTGGTGAGGAGGATGTAGGTCATGTTGTTTACCGGGTCTATCCAGAAACAGGTGCCGGTGAATCCGGTGTGTCCATACACCTCGACCGGAGTGGCTGGGCCGGTGGGACTCCGCTTGCTGTTTGCCGGATCAGGCTTGTCAAAACCCAATCCCCGGCGACTGACGCTGCTCTTCATGGTGGTGAAGAGACGGACAGTCTCACTGCTGAGCAGTTGCTCGCCGCCATAGCTGCCTCCATTGAGCAACATCTGACAGATCTTCGCCAGGTCGTTGCTGTTCGAGAAGAGGCCGGCGTTGCCCGAGATGCCTCCGAAGAGTGCCGCCCCCTCGTCATGCACGTACCCACGCAGGTGCTGGCGCCGGAAGAATGGGTCATCCTCGGTGGGGGCAATCAGTTCGATGGGGTGCTGTTCCAACGGGCGGAAAGTAGTGGTGGTTGCACCCAGCCGGTTGTAAAAGTTCTCTTTCACATAACTGTCCAGGTCTTTGCCTGTACTTTGCTCTACCGCCTCCTTGAGCAGCATGAAGTTGAGGCAGCTGTAGAGATAGCGGCCTTTTCTGCGGAGGGGTGAATTGATCACATCGCGTAGCAGCGTGGCATGCATCTTGTCGCTGGCATAAAGTCCTTTCGCTACCGGCAGGTGAAATTGTTCCGACCGGTGGGGTGAAATCAAATCGGGCAGGAAAGCGTAATCGGTACGTGCCCAGGCACCCGCGTAGCGGACATGATAAAGCGATGAGCGCCGGCCGAACAACGGACCTTCGTAGCTCGACGGATCAATTGCACTGGTGTAGTAGGGGATAAAGGAGGTGATGCCTGATTCGTGAAAAAGCAGCGAACGGATGGTGATAGAGGCTTTGTCACTCCCTTTTGTCTCTGCCACAAACTTGCTGATGGGATCCTCCAGCCGCATCTTCCCCTCGTCGAACAGCTTCATCACTGCCGGCAGCGTCGCTGTGGCCTTGGTCACCGATGCCAGGTCATAGATCGTGCTCTCCGTTACTTCCTCACTGTCGCCATAATCCAGGGTGCCATAAGCTCTCTCATAGATCACCACCCCATCTTTTGCTACCAGGATCTGGCAGCCAGGGTAGGCTTTCTGCCGGATTCCCTCCAGGGCGATCTGTTCAATCCGATCGAGCTTTTCAGAGTTGATCCCCACCTCCTCCGGGAAGGAATAACTCAGTCGCACCTTCTTGCTGTCCAACCCCGCTCCCTCGGGATAGTTGCCTGCAGGTACAGGGAGGCGGCCCGAAACGGCGATGCCACCGAAGAGCGCCTGTGCCGCACTGATCTGTGCTGCAGCAGAGGTGTCATAGGCCATAACCAGGCCATCAACATCTGCTGCCGTGTATGAAAAACGGTTCAATTGCGTGGGGGAAGTAAAGCATACCAGCACGGTTTTTTTTCTCCTGGCCAGCTGTTGCAGCGCTGCGGCATCACTGATCCTGTCGCTGTGCAGGGAGAGGATCACCAGGTCGAAAGCATCCAGTTCCGCTATCGTGGCAACTGCCGCTGCCGAGGAGACGGTGAAAGTGCTCACCCTGCCATATTTGTTGAGATATTGTTGAAAGGGATTCTCTTCCGGCGCGCCAATGGCTACCGATGCGATCTTTTGCTGATCCAGCCTTTGGAACGGTATCAACTCCGAATCGTTCTTCAACAGGGTGACAGCCCTGTCGTAAAGCATGCGTTGCACCCACTCTGACCGGGGGGTGTTCACCCTGTTGTGTACCCTGGCGGGGTCGATGGGCGTGATGCTGTCTAACCCGAGGATAAATTTGTAGGCAAGTATCCTGCGTACTTTCTCTTCCAGCAAGGAATCAGGCAGTATGCCTTCTTCAACTGCTTTTTTTACCGAATCAAATGCCCTTGAGAGGTTGGCTTCTCCCAATAGGATGTCGTTACCGGCCAGCAGTGCTTTCACACTGGCATCCGGTTGCTCTGATACGCCTTTCATTGCCATGGCATCGGTGAAGATGAGTCCCCGGAATCCCATCTGGTCGCGCAATAAACCACCAATAACCTCCGGTGAGAGCGAGGCCGGCAGGCCATTCGTGTCAAGTGCCGGCACATTGAGATGCCCGATCATCATGCCGGAGAGGCCGGCAGCGATGTATTCCCGGAAAGGGAAGAGCTCCACCGAGTCGAGCCGTGCAGCATCATGGGTGATCAGTGGCAGGGTGTGGTGAGAATCGTCTGAGGTGTCGCCATGGCCGGGGAAGTGCTTAGCCACTGCCATCACCCCGTTCTCCTCGAGGCCCCTGGCATAAGCAATTGCCTGGCGGGCCACTCTTTGTGGGTTCTCGCCAAACGAGCGGCTCCCGATGACTGTATTCGCCGGGTTGGTGTGCACATCGACAGTGGGTGCGAAGTTGATATGGATGCCCATCTCGCGGCACTGGCGTGCCACCTCGTTGCCGTAGAGCCGTATCGTCGCCTCATCCTGTATCGCGCCGATCACCTGGTTGTGCGGATAACGGGGTGCATCGCTCAGTCGCATGTTTAACCCCCACTCCCCGTCGAGAGCAATCATCAGCGGCACTGATGAGAGGCTCTGAGCATAGTTGGTCACATCGGCCTGCCTGCTCAGTCTGCCTTTGGAAAAGAGCAGTCCCCCGATCTTCTGATCGGCGATGTATCCTGCGATTCGTTTTTTCCAGCCGCTGTCGCTTTCCACGATCGGCATAAAGAGCTGTCCTATCTTCTGGTCGAGGGTGAGTGAGGCGTAGACCGAGTCAACCCATCGGTTCATTTTCTCTTTGTCCGCTTGTTCATAGAGGGTGACAGGCACCTGGGCCCTTGTTGTCAGGACGGCCATAACCAACATGAAAAGCAGCATGCCTTTTCTCATTGTCATGATTATCTGATTCCCTGTTTATTTTTTTTTACTTTCTCCATCGTCACATCGATCCGTCCCACATAAACGCCCCGACCGGGTGTCTGGTAGATCAGCACCTCCCGGTCATCCATGTTTTTCCGGATATCGGGTTCTTTCATGTAGGTGTGGCTGTGACCGCCAATGATGATATCGATGTAGCGTGATGCCTCGGCCAGCCGCGTGTCCGGATGGTATCCCAGGTGGGAGAGTGCCACCACCAGGTCGCAGCCATGTTGCGTGCGCAACCGGTAGGCAAGCATGTTGGCAGTGGTTACCGGATCGAGGTATCGCATGCCGTGGTAGTTGGCTGAAGAGATCAGACCCTCCGGCTTTATGTTGATGCCAATGACCCCGATCTTCACTCCTCCCTTTTTGAGGATGAGGTAGGGCTTGATCTTGCCTGCCAGCGGGGTCTCACTGAAATCGTAGTTGCTCGAGACAATCGGAAAACGGGCAGTTTTGGCCACCTCTTCGAGCACCTCCAGCCCATAGTCGAACTCATGGTTGCCGAGGGTCACCGCGTCGTAACCCATCAGGTTCATCGCCTCCACCTCTGCTTTTCCCTTGAACAGGTTGAAGTAGGGCGTCCCCTGAAGGAAATCACCCGCGTCGAAGAGCAGCAGATGTTCATGCTCCTTTCGCATCTGTTCAATGTAGTTGATTCGCCGTTCCACACCCCCTTTGCCGGGGGCAGTGCGGTCGCTCTCCGGCAGCGGCTCAATGCGGCTGTGGGTATCGTTGGTATGCAGAATCACAATTTGTTTCTGGGCAGTAGCCGTGACAATAAGCGTCAGCAGCAGCAAAAGGGTCAGAACAGGTTTCTTCATCTTGTTCACTCCTGGTTGGTTATGGTAATTCGTCCGTCGAGGTATGAGCGGATCGGGTTGCCCCTGCGTGTCTCCTTTTTCACGAAGTCAATCATCACATCACGCAGTGTGACTCCGGTGTTGTGGTGCGATAGGGCGTTGCGCATGGCACTCATGTTGTCGTTCCCCTCAGCCAGGTAGTCGAGCGTCACCACCCGGTAGATCCGATCCGGGTCGATGGCCTCCCCATTCAGGGTGACCTCTTTGATGCGATGGTTCTCAATGGCCAGCCGTACATTCGATGAGATGCCGGCCCCACCGATACGGGCATAGGCGTTGAACAGCTCCGTCAGATCGCTTCCTTTCATCTCCAGGAAAGTGATGGCATTGTCGAACGAGTAGATCTCATAGAGATTGCCTACCGTGATCTCACCTGCTGGCATCGATGCGCGATGGCCGTGCACATTCATCATCGCCACATCGGCTCCTCCCTCCAGATGTTCGTCGCCATAGGCCTTCATCACATCGGAGGTGAGGTTGGTCAGCAGGCTCTCCGGCCGGCCATACATCATGACCTGCACCGAGGTGCCAATCACCTCGTTCATCTTATCGTCCAGCTCACGCTTATACGAGTGCACCAGGGCATGCATCGCATCATGCTGCGGGGTGTTGAACCTGTTGTCCATCTCGGTGATGCTGCCGCTCATCTCCACAATCTGGTACTGTGGCTTGCAGGATAGCAGGAGCAATGTCGCCAGGGTGATCCCGATTAATCTGATTCTCATTCTGTTTGATCTCATCGTTGGGTTGGATGTGCCGAAGCAGAAGTTACAAAGCCCAAAAATAGGCTTTTTTCCGCATTGCATCAAGGGTTGAACAAAAAATGTAGATTAATTGGCTATTTGCATGGTGGTTTCATTTGGTTTTGCTACCTTTGCATCCGCTTTGCGCAATCTCTGTCGGGCAGCATGCCGTTACATTGCGTTTACACAGGTTAATTATTAACATAAAGCTTATTACAGGATGGACTTAATTAAAGTAGCGGAAGCCTCTTTTGCGAAAGAAAAGAAAGAGTTCCCAGATTTCAGGAGCGGTGACACCATCACGGTGGCCTATCGTATTGCCGAAGGTAACAAGGAGCGTATCCAGCTCTACCGCGGTGTGGTGATCAAGATCTCCGGTCATGGTGACGCCAAACGTTTCACTGTGCGCAAGATGTCGGATAACATCGGCGTGGAGCGTATCTTCCCGATGAACTCCCCTTTCATCGAAGATATTACCCTCAACAGCCAGGGTAAAGTACGCAGAACCAAGCTCTACTACCTGCGTAAACTGCGTGGTAAAGCTGCACGCATCAAGAAAAAAATGTATTGATTCTTTGCAGATTGATATAGAGCGCCCTGAAATTTTCGGGGCGTTTTTTATGTCCCGGTAAGCGAAATTCGTTATTTTTGTTCCTGGTTCCTGGCTCTTGCATCATAGGCCCTTAACCTCGAACCTGGAACCTCAACTGAACAACCTCGAACTTGAAACGTAGCCATGCTTTATAAGACCCAGGGTATTGTACTGTCAACCATTCCCTACAGTGACACCTACTCCATCGCGCAGCTCTTCACGCGTGATTTCGGCAGGGTCTCCTATCTATTGCCCCGGCCGGGAGGGCGTAAGCCGAAGTTCAGTGCTTCGCTCTTTGCCCCGCTGACGGTGCTCTGGCTGGAGGCAGAGCATATGCCGCTTCGCGATCTCCATCGCATCAGGGATGCCACCCGCCAGTTTCCGCTCTATGAGATCAACAGCCAGATGGCCAAGATCTCACTCACTTTTTTCCTGTCGGAGCTGCTCACCCGGTTACTGCATGAGTCGGATCACAACGACCAGCTCTTCGACTACCTGAAAAATTCGGTGGAGACGCTGGAGGCAACAGAAAGGGGATTGGCCAATTTTCATCTGGCGTTCATGGTGGGCCTGAACCGTTTTCTGGGCATCCATCCCAACACGACGGAGGCCGGCAGAGGGTGCTATTTTGATCTGATGAACGGCGAGTTCACAACGCATGTGCCGTTGCATACCCATTACCTGAACAGGGAGCAGAGCATTTTCTTGTTGCAACTGCAGCGGATGCATTATGGCAACATGCATCTTTTTCGCCTCTCACGCTCTCAGCGTAACCAGATTGTCGACCTCTTTCTGGATTATTACCGGCTGCACATCTATGACTTTCCACCCCTGAAATCGCTCGATATCCTGAGGGAGCTGGGCTGAGGAAGAAGCTCCTTGCGGTTTTGTTGGCGGATTATGGAAATGCCTGGAAAACAATTATCCTTCCATCTGTTTCAATGCTGAAGTGATCGCCCAGCGACTCGTTAAGCGTCCCCTGCCACCAGTTGGTCAGCACCCTTTGTTGCAGTGGGTACTTCAACCCCTGCGTGGTGAGCGCCACCGGATCGATGGCGAAAACAGATACCTGTTCACCCCTGAAACTCTGAAAGGTGGTGTTGCCCGAAATGGGGGTGAAGCGGCCCCAGTTGGTAACCATCACCACCCTCGCCATCTGCTGGTACTCTGCCAACAGGGAGATGTTGCCCAGGGTGTGGTCTTCCCGCTTGCCGGTACCGCCCACAATCATGAGCTCCCGGAATCCCTGTGCCACACAGAAATGTACCGACTTGGTGAGGTCGTTGGTCTCCTGGTCGGCACTGTGGTGAATGATCGGTGCGAAACGCTCCCGGTTCTCAGGCGAAATGGAGTCACAGTCACCCACGATGGCGTGGGGCAGGCCTCCCCGGGCGATGAAATCGTTGGCTGCCCCGTCGGTGCAGACGATGTAGGTTGCCTCACGGATCAGTGAGAGTGGCAGTGGGTGCTCCGGGTAGCGGCCGTTGGCAATGATCAGTGTAGATGGTGTGTGGAAATCGCTCATCGTTGCATCTCTTTTGATGCACAAAGGTACGAATGTTTTTCTCACCTGGCATCCATCTCCTGTCTCAATGTCTGGATAAGTGTTGTTTGTCTGTTTAAAATTTAATAAATTATAAATATCACCCCTTTCCAAACAATAAGTTTGAAATTGTGTTGTTATGTAGATTCATTCTAATTATATAAATATCCACAAGATTATAGACTAAGAGAGCTATTATGGCGAAAACGAATGCACAAAAAGAGAGGGATATACCCAGGGAAAAGTTGCTGGAAATGCACAGGGCGATGCTGGATATCCGCAATTTCGACAATAAGGTGAACCGGCTGGTAAAGAAAGGGATGGTGCCGGGGATGACACATTTCTCAGTGGGTGAAGAAGCTGCGAGTGTAGGTGCGATTGCGGCGATTAAAAAGGGGGAAGATATGATCACTTCCAATCACCGCGGGCATGGGCAGAGTATTGCGCTGGGGATCGACCTCAACGGCATGATGGCCGAGATCATGGGCAAAGCCACGGGCACCTGCAAGGGAAAAGGCGGGTCGATGCACATTGCCGACCTCGACGGAGGTAACCTCGGTGCAAACGGCATTGTGGGCGGTGGCATGGGTATGGCCATTGGGGCTGCGCTGACCCAGAAAATGAAGCATACGGGGAAGATTGTTGTCTGCTTTTTTGGAGATGGCGCCGTGAACGAGGGAACATTTCATGAAACGCTGAATTTGGCATCCATTTGGAAACTGCCAGTGATCTTTTACTCCATCAACAACCTATATGGCATCAGTACGCCGATCAAGAGTGTGATCAACATCGATTACAATTATCAGCGTGCCGCGGCTTACGGTATTCCCGGACACTTCATCGAAGATGGCAACGATCTGCTGGCTGTCTATAACAAGTTTGAGGAGATCGTGGAATATGTACGCGAGGGCAACGGACCGGTACTGGTGGAGGCAATCACTTACCGCTGGCTGGGACACTCCACCTCCGACCCGGGCAAGTACCGTACCAAGGAGGAGGTGGATGAGTGGAAGAAGAAGGACCCGATAGCCCGCTTCCGTGACTATCTCATCGAAAACAAAATTGCCTCGGCAAAGGAGCTGGATGAGCTGAACGATGTCTCACAGGAAGCGGTGGAAGAGTCAGTCAAGTTCGCACTGAGCAGTCCCGAGCCTACCCTGGAGTCCGCTTTTGAAGATATTTACGCAGATTAAGAACAACAGCACACGATAATCAATGGAAAAAGAAACGAAAATCATGTCCGTACGCGACG
>JAHDQF010000056.1 GCA_018433945.1 Proteiniphilum sp.
AAGGTGAACTCTAAAATATGGTTACAAAAAAACGGGATTTTCGGTTTTGAGTATATGGTGCGCGACTGGGTGAACTGGAAATGGCTATCCGGCGACCACATTGTGGAACAGCATGTGCATAACATCGATGTGTTTACCTGGTTTACAGGTTTACGGCCTGTAAGTGCTGTCGGGTTTGGCTCTCGACACCGGCGAGTTACCGGCGACCAGTACGATAACTTCAGCATCGATTTCACCATGGAGAATGGTATCCATCTGCACAGCATGTGCCGCCAGATTGACGGTTGCGCCAACAACGTGAGCGAGTTCATCCAGGGCACCAAGGGCTCATGGACCAGCAATGGAGGTTTTGTGATCAAGGATCTCGCAGGCAACGTGATCTGGCAGTATGACACAGAGGCGGAAAAAACCAACTTCAAGCAGACCGATCCCTATACCCTCGAACATGTGAACCTGATCAACTGCATCCGCAGCAACCAACCAATCGAACAGGCTTCCGAGACCGCTATCTCCAACCTGGCTGCCATCATGGGACGCGAGTCGGCCTACTCAGGCCAACAGACTACCTGGGATGCGATTTCCGCTTCCCAGCTTAACTACAGGCCTGCCGACCTGAACATCGGCAAGATGGATATGTCCGGATTCACCGTGCCAGTTCCTGGCAGCGGGAAATAATATTCGAAAATGTTATGACATTCAACAGAAGACAATTTATTAAAACCACCATCGCCGGGTCGGCTGCACTGACGGCAGCGGGGTACGGCTCTTTTGCCTCTGCCAAAACTGAAGAGAAATCGGTAGCCGGCAAGGCGGTGCTGAATATCTCCTTTCAGGAGGGTACGGCACCCGGTGAGACGTTGAACGAGAAGTTCGATTTTATGGAAGCACACGGCGTCGCAGGCTTTGAACCGCATGGCAAGGCCCTGCTCGCCAGAAAGCAGGAGATGAGAGATGCCCTCGCGGGGCGCAACATCAAGGTGAGTGCCGTATGTGCCGGTTTTGAAGGCTTCATTCTTTCCACAGACCCTGCTGTCAGAAAAAAATGTCGCGACACGATGGCCGAACTGATCATCGCCGCGGGAGAATTTAGCTCCACCGGGGTGATCATCGTTCCGGCTTTCAATAGCCAGGTACCCGTGATGCCCCACACCCAGGAGACACGCGATTTTCTCTGTGAGCAGTTCGATGAGATGGGTACCCTGGCTCAACAACATGGCACCACGGTCATCCTGGAGCCGCTCAACCGCAAGGAGGCGTTCTACCTCCGTCAGGTTGCCGACGCTGCCTCCATCTGCCGTGATATCAACAACGCCGGTGTAAAATGTATGGGCGATTTCTGGCACATGACCTGGGAGGAGAACTCCGACATGGGTGCTTTTATCTCTGCCGGCGATCACCTGCAACATGTGCATGTGGCCAGCCGCAAGCGGCGCAGCATGCCGGGCGAGGATGGCGAAGCCGATAACTACGTGAACGGCTTCAAAGGACTGAAGATGCTGGGCTACGACAAGTATGTCAGCTTCGAGTGCGGATGCCAGGGCGACCGTGCAGTGGTGGTCCCTGCCGCGCTGGAGCTGCTGCGCAAACAATGGGAGGAGGCTTGATCCGCTTTTATGGAGAAGCTGATTCGATCATTGTCATCCTATCGGACATCCATCATCCTGCTGCTGATCTATGCAGTGGGACTGGCCACAGCTACGCTGGTGGAGAAGCAGATGGGTACGGTGGCAGCCAAGATGCTGATCTACTACTCCCCCCTGTTTCTTTTTCTCCAGCTGCTGCTGGTGGTCAACTTCCTCCTGCTGCTCAGCCGCTACCATTATATCCGTCGAAGGAAATGGACCGTGATGGTGCTCCATGCTTCCCTTATCATCATCCTGGGGGGAGCTCTTACCACCCACCTCTTTGGCAGGGAGGGTGAGGTGCACATCCGAGAAGGGGAGAGCAGCGACGAGATGGTGATACGCACCACTCGCGGCACCCGGCTGGAGAAGCTCCCATTCCGGCTGGAGCTGACCGATTTCCGGCTGCACCGCTATCCCGGTTCTGAGAGCCCCTCTTCCTACGAGAGCTCGCTGCGGGTTCATGTGGACGGAGAGGTAAGGGAGGCCGAGATTTACATGAACAACGTGTTGGACCTGAAAGGATACCGTTTCTTTCAGGCCTCCTACGACCCGGATGAAAAGGGAACCATCCTCTCTGTGAACTGGGATCCGGTAGGCAGGAGCATCACCTACAGTGGTTACCTGCTGCTGTTGATCGGTTTTGTGATGATGTTCCTGATGCCGGGATCCCGTTTCCGAAAGCTGATCCGCAGTTTGCGGGAGCTCAGAGAGTCTGCAGGTATGGCTACTTTCTTGCTGATGCTGCTGATGATGATACCCGCACCCTTTGCAGGAGCCGCTACAGGTGAGTCGCAAAGGGCTGCACTGCAGTATGTGGTGCCACCTGCCCATGCCGCCCGCTTTGGTGCCCTGCCGGTACAGTTCCGGGGGCGCATCATGCCGATGAACAGCTTCTCCTCCGAGATCCTGCGCAAGCTGCACAAGGAGACGTCCATTGCCGGACTCAACGGTGATCAGTTCCTGCTGGGCCTGCTCTCCATGCCACAGCAATGGATGGAGCTGCCGCTGATTGCCCTCCCCGGGGGAACCATCAGCCAGCGCTACCAATTGCCGGAGGAGCATGCGGCGTATATTGCTTTCTTCGACAAGGAGGGGAGCTATCGTCTGTTGCCTGAGCTGCAGCAGATCTACCACCGTCCAGCTGCCGGGCGATCGGCTGCCGACAAGGAGCTGATCAAGCTGGATGAACGGATCAACATTTTCTATCAGCTGCTCCACCACACCATGCCTGCCCTATTTCCACGGGCGGAAGATCCCGATCATACCTGGGTTGCCCCGGGAGAGGACCTCTCCCTTTTTGCGGGGGAGGACTCGATCTTCGTAACGGGTATATTCAACCGATATCTGACCGCCGTAAGGCATTCACTGCAGAGCGGCGACTGGCAGGAGCCAGATCGGCTGCTACAGGAGCTGACGGCATGGCAGCTCGATCATGACACAGCATCACTCATTCATCCCCAAAAGATCGAGGCAGAGATCCGCTACAACCGGATGCATATCTTTCGCCAGGCAAGGCTGGGATATTTGATCTTTGGCGGCCTCCTGCTTATCTTCGCTTTCATGCATCTACTGAGAGAAAGGAAATGGTTGCGTTCTGCCAACAATGTTCTTGCCATTGCCATCGTCGCAATCTTCCTCTTTCATCTCTACGGCATTGGCCTCCGTTGGTACATTGCCGGGCATGCTCCCTGGAGCAACTCCTACGAGACCATGGTTTATATCGCCTGGGTTACTGTACTGGCGGGACTGATCTTCGGCCGCCGCAACAGCCTCACGCTGGCACTGGCCACCCTCTTTGGGGGTGTGATCCTCTTCGTCTCCGGCCTCAATTGGATGGATCCACAGATCAACACGCTGGTGCCGGTGCTCAATTCGCCCTGGCTGATGTTTCATGTGGCAGTGATCGTGGCTGCCTACGGCTTCTTCGGCATCAGCTTCCTGCTGGGGGTGACAAACCTGCTGCTGATGAGCTTTAGTCAGGCAAGCGACCGGCTGGCACTTCGTGTCAGGGAGCTGGGCATCATCAACAACCTCTCCTTGCTTGCAGGACTGGCGCTGATGACCATCGGCACTTTCTTAGGTGCCGTCTGGGCCAACGAGTCCTGGGGAAGATACTGGGGATGGGATCCCAAGGAGACCTGGGCATTGATCACGGTGGTGATCTACTCCGTGGTTACCCACCTTCACCTGGTGAAACGCTGGTACAGTGACTGGCTCTTTAACCTGCTCTCAGTGCTCGCTTTCGCATCCGTACTGATGACCTTTTTCGGGGTAAACTACTTCCTGAGCGGGATGCACTCCTATGGGCAGACCGATGCATCTTCTTCCGTTTTTGTCTATATTGCTGCAGCGTTCTTTGCAATCGGTCTGTTGGGCGTTGTGTCGTATAAGAAAGGAATCAGATATTTGGTTCATGGTTCATAGTCTTTGGTTCATGGTCCCTGGTTCCGGGTTCCTGATTTCCGAACCTCGAACTTCAAACATACAAACATTTCAACTTTCAACATCAAACTGATTATCATGGTAAACTGGGGTTTTATCGGCTGTGGAGTTGTAACGGAAAAGAAAAGTGGTCCTGCATTCCAAAAAGTAGCGGGATCGGATGTGGTTGCGGTGATGCGGCGCGATGGTGTGAAAGCAAAGGAGTATGCTGAGCGGCATGGCATTGGAGCCTGGTACGACAATGCAGAGGCGTTGATCCATGACCCGCAGGTGAATGCGGTCTATGTGGCCACCCCTCCCGGGTCTCACGCGGAATATGCCATAGCCGCCATGAGAGCTGGCAAGCCGGTCTACGTGGAGAAGCCTATGGCAACCACCTGGGAGGAGTGCCTGGAGATGAATCGTGTCTCACAGGAGACCGGTATGCCACTGTTTGTCGCCTATTACCGGCGTACGCTACCCTATTTCCTGCGGGTGAAGCAGCTGATCAGCGAGGGTACCCTGGGTGAGCTCTCTACCGTTGAGATTCGTTTTGCCAACCCTCCCAGACAGGATGATTATGATCGGGAGCATCTGCCCTGGCGGGTGATGAAAGAGATTGCCGGTGCCGGTTATTTTTACGACCTTGCTTCTCACCAACTGGACTTGCTCGATTTTCTGCTGGGGGAGATCAGCAGTGCTGCCGGTGTCACTGCCAATGTTGGAGGGTTGTATGAAGTGGAGGATAGCGTCACGGCGGCATTCCGTTTCCATTCGGGAGTACCTGGCAGTGGCAACTGGAGCTTTGTCGCTCCGCCTCATGGAGCCACCGACCAGATTGTCTTCACGGGCACTCGGGGCAAGCTCACCTGCTCCACTTTCATGTTCACCCCCATTCGGCTGGAGACTTCAGAAGGGCTGAAGGAATACATTGAGGAGCAACCGGAGAATATCCAGTACTATCTGATTGAGAGCATTGTAAACTACCTCAACGGTAAAGGAGCGTTCCCGGTGAGTAGCGGTATCACAGCTGCCCGTACCAACAGGGTGATGGAGGATATCGTGATCAGTGGATAGCATCTTCCACTTCCGATTTTTTCTTCTTCCATATCTGCCAGGAGTTGACCAGGTTCTGCCAGAGCACATACAAGCCCGGACCAAGGGTGGCCAGCGGGTTGAGGTAGGTCTGAGTGAGCCAGATGGCCAGTACCGTGTTCTTCTGTCCCAGGCTCTGTCCCCCTGCCACTGTACGGCCAAAGTGACGGCCAATTTTTCTGCCGAAAAAGAATTGTGCCAGGCAGATCAGTAATGAGACAACCGCGATGACCGCCTCCAGGGTATAGTCGCCATCATCCTGCATCTTTACATATTGCGTTACGTTCCCGATCACAATGGTGAGTGCGGCAGCCCATAAATAGAAGGACAGGATCTGTGCGGAATAGATCTTCCGGTGGAGTGCCGGTGCGCTCTTGCGGATGATGAGTGTCAACAGGAATGGCCCTACCAGGATGGGCATCACACTGAGTAGGATGTGCCAGAAAGTGGTACCAAATGAGACGCTCTCACCACTTTCTCCTACCAATGAGAGGAAGAGTGGTGCAATAAATGCCACCGAGAGGTTGCTCACAATGGAATAGGCTGCCGTCATTGAGATGCTGCCACCCAGGATGCCGGCAACCACCGGTGCCGAGGTGGCCGTGGCGGTCAGCACGCAGATCATTGCAGCTTGTGCCAATACGTTGTTGAAGGGGCGCAGCACCAGGTAGACGATTGCACTTCCTCCGTACTGGATAGCCAGCAATATGTAATGAAAGCGGGTGAGTTGTATGTCTGCCCAACGAACACGGCTGTAAGTGATAAAGAGCATCAATGCCAGCAACCAGGGGATGATGGGGGAGAGAATGGATAGTTGCCGATGAAAGGCGATCCCCAGTAACATGGCCACCGGGAGCAGATATTTTTCCAAATACTTCTGCATGTCATTTAAAGGAAATACTTTTACGCAACATCACTTCTCCGCTATAAAATTGGTTACCAGCTTCAATACCTCATCCTTGGCCCGGTCGTAGTCGTCATTGCAGACTGTCACATCAAACTGTGGAGCGAAGCTCATCTCATACGCTGCCTTGGCCAGTCTGTTTTCAATTACTTCAGGCGCATCGGTTCCTCTTTTCTCGAGCCTTTCACGCAATACCTCCACTGAAGGAGGCATGATGAAGATACTCAGTGCCTGTTCACCATAGATTTTTTTGATATTGAGCCCCCCCACACAATCCACATCGAAGAGCACATTGCTGCCTTCCGCAAGTATGCGGTCCACCTCGCTTTTGAGGGTACCATAGAACTTGTTGGGATATACCTCTTCATATTCAAGAAACTCATTGCGTGCAACACGTTGCCTGAATTCTTCTGGAGTGAGGAAATAATACTCTCTGCCATTTTGCTCTTCGCCTCGTGGCTCACGGCTGGTAGCAGAGATCGAAAACCGGAGATTCAGTCCCTGCGACAGCAGGTAGCGGATCAGGGTTGACTTGCCGGCCCCGGAAGGTGCAGAGAAGATAATCAGTTTCGCCATTCTGTCTGAATATGCTGCAACCAACGCACACACCTTTGTTGCCCGTTGGTTACAATACGTTTAAAATCTGTTCCTTGATCTGTTCCAACTCGTCTTTCATCTCTACCACGATGCGCTGCATCCCTGACTGATTAGATTTGGAACCGAGGGTATTGATCTCACGACCGATCTCCTGGGCAATGAATCCCAGTTTTTTGCCTTGTGAGGTGCCCTGGCGAAGGGTCTCCATGAAATAATCGAGATGGTGAGCCAGGCGGGTCTTCTCTTCGTTTACATCGAGCTTCTCCAGATAGTAGATCATCTCCTGCTCCAGTCGGTTGCGATCCAGCTCAACCCCTTCCAGGGTGGCCAGTGCTTCATAGAGGCGGCTTTTGATTTTTTCCGTCCGTTCAGCCTCGAAAGGTTCCACAGCTGCCAGCAACGAGCGGATTGCCTCAATCTTACCAGTCAGCACCTGCTGAAGCATCTCACCCTCCTGCCTGCGGAAACCTATCAGCTCCTCCAGGGCTTCCTCAATCGCCTTTTCGATGCATTGCCACTCCTCCTCGCTGACGGTTTCGTTTTCCTGCCTCATCACTTCCGGCAATCGAAGCAATAGCGACAACCAGTCGGCCGGCATGGTCACGCCCATAGCTGTGGCCAGGGAGCTGAGCTCCCGGTGGTATTGTTGTACTACATTGGGATCGATCTTCGACGTCACATCGCGGGAGATCAGATCAACGTTCACCGTCAGATCTACCTTACCCCTTTCCAGGTGCCGCAGGAGCATGTTGCGCAGAACCATCTCTTTCTCGCGGTAAACCGGGGGGATGCGTACCGAGAGATCAAACTGTTTGCTGTTGTACTAATTTCCGCAGTAGCGTAAAAGCTAAAGTTGTTTAGCGCATATGCAGATTTCTTGTTAATTATTCGTTTTAATCATTCTCATTTTTTGTATTTTGTGTGAAGAACCAACGGCGGACTGGTTCCATTAGTGT
>JAHDQF010000091.1 GCA_018433945.1 Proteiniphilum sp.
ACAATACTTTTGTCCCTCTTTTATTCTGGGGTTCTTTAGGGTTCTTTTGCCACAATGGCTACAATAAAAATAGTCTGCCATAGCTCTCTTTGATTGAAGTGACTATGCCAAACTAATTAAATTTTGTTCAATAAATGATGTCTTTTTCTTAATTTTATTATCTTGTAGTCTGTTTTGAAGGGGTGGTATCATTTTAAACCGATAAGTGGTACCATTTTAGGCCGGAACTGAAACCCTTGATTTTAAAAGATTTTGCCATTACGGAAAATCGATTCATCTTTATTCCTCCCGGTGACAAGAATGATAGCCTGGAAGAATTATTTAATTCCACTTTTAAACTACTCAGGACTCTCAATTACGATCAATAAATTTCCACCATTATCTTTCGATATTTATTATCATCACGCATGTTTTTATTACCTCATCACATTGATCGTATCATGGATACAGCCTTCACTTCGGAAGGTATTATCCGGGGAGTTGTTCGGCTTGATTGCCACGGATAGGCATTCGAATAGGGAGAAAATGAAGTCGGTGGAAGACGGGCAAGCTTGATCTGCTCGCCCACCATCTGCATCTGTTGCTCCTGTTTCCGGGGAATCGTAAATCATTGGGTAAAACGGCATGAATTTTGCAAACTTTTCTATACCTTTGTAACAGCCGTAACTGTTACGGCAATAACAGGGAGAATCTTTGTCATTGACGAATTTCAGGAATTCTACAACATCAATGAATCGGTATACAGCGATATGCAAAACATATGGGATACCTATCGCAAAAAACAAAAATGAATTTGATTGTGGCGGGTTCTGTAAAGAGCCTCTGTTCGGCAGAGCGGATAATATCATCAAATCGGACTATCCTACTTATTCGGGCATTATGCTGGAAAAGTATTTCAAACAGCAGTTTGCTGAAAGCTTACAATACAGAGCCATCGGATCATGGTGGGAGCCAAAAGGCAGTCGTAGCCTCTCATCAGTTAATCTTTTTCAACCGGATCGCGAAGCCGCCTCCGGGCGCGAGGTGCAGACAGATGGTCTCACCGGATGATACGCTGCAAGTTCCCCTGCGGTAGTGCTGCCCTTGCGGTGGGCATAACTGATGTGATTGCCCTTTTTAGGTCGTTATCCGGTTCAAGAATGTATTCTTTCGGAATAAGCGTTGTAAACTCCGTAACAGGCGTAAGGGCGAAACTGCCGTTTTCCCTCGATTTCAAAATTACTTCCTCGCCGTTTTTAACCAAACCAAGATATTTACTTTGGTTTGCTCTAAATTCTCGCATACTGATTACTAACATAATTGAGTTTATCCTCTATGATACAGGGTCTCTTACAGTTGTGCCACATCGCAAAAACCCGGCCTCTTCGTAAAAAAAGACCGGTTTTTTTCATGCAAGCACCACAACATCCCCGTCAGCCTCAAACTGGGATGATAATTCCCTGCTCCTTGAGCTTCTTGACAATGTAATAGTCTTTGTTGCTTTTGCCACGCTTCCCGTGTGCAAGCCGGTAAACATGGAGAGGGGATGTGTGGTACTCGCGCGCAATGGCCCGGTAAACATCCCTGTTTCGGGAAAGAAAGTAACATTTGATAATTGACCACATAACGTATGTGCAAAAAAGGATTACATACAGAGAGAATGACTTTATTGTTTTTCAAAACCTCCCGATTATTCCATCTGGGAGTAAAAAAAAATGTTCCCGTTGCAAATATAGGACATTTTTTTTAAAATAAACATAAAGACTCATAAAAGTAGGAGAAAAAAGGAAAGGATGCACCCAACGCGTCCACATGCGTCTTAGTATGCCGCATGGCGTGGCCGAGCAATGGTATAATAAGCCTGCAACGACACGAATGGCTGTCCACATGCCACGCCCGCCAAAAGTCATGGTACCCAGACCAAACTTCGGACTTAAAAGTTTCCATGGATTGCGGAAAAAGAAAATACCCGAAAATATTTGCAAATTTAAATGCATTTTTGCATCATTTCCCGGAATATTCGCTATATTTGCCTCAACTAATTGACAATGACCTGATAGGCGTGTGAATGATGCTGTCTCCGGAATGGATGAATATGGTTTGAACAGGCCTCAAAACAATTTGAATCGTTGTCCTATGGAACTGGCTGATGTAATCAAAAGAATCGATGAGGTGCACCGTCAGAACCGGTCGACCGAGTACCTGCTGCTGGCGGGCACATCGCTGCTCTTCCTCTGCGGTATCACCTGCTTTGTGCTGGCCATTGTTACCGGCGAATTTGCATGGGCTGCCCCGCCGGCGGTCACCACCGGCCTGCTCTACTACCCCCTGCAAGAGATCCGCGAGCTGCGGCGCAAGAACATCGCACTGGCCACCGTGCCGGCGCTGATAAGCCTGCTGCCCGCCAATAAGGCGGCAGAAGAGATACAGAAGCTGATTGAAAACCTCTTCGGACGAGATGCGGAAAAATAGAGACAAGACGAAAGAGCTGCTGGAACAACTGGTGGCCGAGCTGTACGCGGAAGAACAAACAATACGGCCGGCGTCCATGGGCGATGCTTATCTCCTGGCGGGGGATGGCCAATACCTGGGAAAAATCACCTCCGACAGGAGCGACCCCGACGCCCTCACCAACCCCTATGGCCGGTATGGCAGCCGCTACAGCCCACTCAGCATTTTTAACCACTCCTCTCCCTACGGCAGCAGAGAGGGGGCTTTCAGCATCCACAACCCTCACTGTACCACTCCACCCGAGTTGTACCTGCAGGGGAAAGCGGCCGGACGGGTAACCGCGAACAAAGAGCTGCCCGACGCCATCGACAGTGAAAAATTTCTTAGCCAACTGGAAACCGACCCGGATTCAATCAGGAACGGACAACTGAATACTAAATGCTAATAAATTTTGCATAAAAACAGTTCTTCTGTATCTTTGAAGAAAAAAATGAATCTCTCCTACCGGGTAAAGGAAATATGGCAATAGAGTTTGGGAAAACATGGTGGGGCGAACATTGGTTGCGCTCACTGGAGAACGTGGATTACAACAACCGGCTGCCCAGAGGCGCCTCCTATGCGTGCAGAGGAAATGTTGTTTCGGTAAAGATCAAAGAGAACGAGATGCAGGCCAAGGTGAAGGGCAGCCGTGCCACACCCTACCGCGTGACGATCATCGTGCCTCCCTTCTTCGAGGAGGAGGTGGAACAGCTCATCGACCGGATTGCCATGCAACCGGCACTCATCTCCAAACTGCTGAACCGGGAGCTGGACCCTGCCATCCTCACGATTGCCGAAGAGGCCGGACTCAGGGTCTTTCCCCGGCAGTGGACCGACTTCAAGATGCAATGCTCCTGCCCCGACTGGGCCGTGCCGTGCAAGCACCTGGCTGCGGTGATCTACATGATCAGCCGCGAAATAGACAACAACCCTTTCCTGGTGTTCGAGATGCACAGGGTGAACCTGATC
>JAHDQF010000075.1 GCA_018433945.1 Proteiniphilum sp.
AGAAACGGGGCATCTTTGTGAAGGAACAGAAGAAAAACGGCATCCCGCCACTGCACTCGCTGTGGGCGCCGCAAGGTAAGAAGATGATTGCACCCGATGAGGAACGGGCATATGAGCGGGTGGACTTCTCACAACTGCACCCCATTGCGGAGCCTCTGGTACAACTGCTGCCCGATGCACCGCCTTTTTACCCCGATGGGAATTTCAGGGAGATCTATGCCCTTCAGTTCCTCCGCCTGGCAAAAGAGGCGGGACGGTTGCTGAACAAGCGGCTCGACTTTGAAGCGCTCTTTCCCTCCCCCAACAACGGAGAGATAATCTCTCACCACACCCGCCTGGCATTTGCCATTGACCGGAACAACGAGGTTTCCGTGTCGATGGGCAACAGCACAATGAACAGTGTGATTCCCTTGCCTGCCCTCTTCCCGCAACTGTTCGGGCTGAATCCCGACTACCTGCCCGATTACCAGCCGTCGGTGGCGGCAGCACACAAGCTGCTATTTGCGGCCATCCACCTGGTTGCCAACGGAAACATCGTCCCACAGATCATCCAACTGGAAAACGGTCATGCCGCGGTGCGATGGATCCCGGCAATGATCGACGAACAGGTGCGCACACTCGTCCAAAAGCTGACGGAGATATTGCCCGCCGGACTGTTACAGACATTGCACAAGAGCCGGCAATCGGTAAAGATGAGGCCGGTCGGGAACCAAACGGTGGAGCTGCTCTCCCTCTTTATCTCGACCTTGGTGAGGAGGGCTTCGAAGCCCTCTACAGGTGATCTCATTGCCGATCTCTTCTTCAAGGGCAAGAGCCATGATTTCACCGGCGTGGGTGAGAAAGGGATCACCGGAGGAATCAAGGTGTGGCTGGACCGCTATCACCTCACGGAGGAGGCCTTCAAGCCGGTGATCACCGTGAGCGAGACTGACGCCGATGCCTTTGAGGTGGCGGTGCACATCGAAAACAGGGAACAGCCCGACGCCGCGCCCATACCCCTCTCCACCGTGCTGAAGGAGGATGAATTTGCGCAACAACGCTTTAAGATATTGCAAAACGTGTCGTTGCTCACGCCCTTTATCCGGGGACTGGACACGCACATCAACCTGGGAGGAAGCCATCCCATATTGTTCAGCAGGGAGGAGTTCTCTCCCTTCCTGATGGAGATTCTCCCGGCCATCCGCCTGCTCAACATCAAGATCCTGCTCCCAAAATCACTGCAGCAGCTGCTGCGACCCAAAGTGTCCGTCTTGCTGAAACGAAAATCGGATCAAACCGGGTTCGTGAACCTCGACGACCTGCTTGCCTTCGACTGGCGCGTGGCGGTGGGCGACACACTCCTCTCGCCCGAAGAGTTCCAACAATTGATGAAGAATGCCTCGGGATTGATCCGCTTCAAGGAGCGGTATATCTACGTGAATGAAGCTGAGATAGAGAAACTGAACAGGGCCCTTGCCTCCAACAAGCCGCTCAACGCCTACCAGCTGTTTCAAACGGCACTCAGCGAGGAGTACGAAGGGGCGCCGGTCGCGCTGACCGACGAGGTGCGCCAGATGATGGCCGAGCTCACCTCCGTGGAGGAGATCCCCCTGCCGCAGGAACTCAATGCGCAGCTGCGCCCCTATCAGCACCGGGGATACTCCTGGATGTACCGCAACAGCCGGATCGGCTTTGGCAGCATCATCGCCGATGACATGGGACTGGGAAAAACCGTGCAGGTGATCTCCATCCTCTTGAAACTGAAAGAAGAAAAGGCGATCAACCAGAAGCAGAAGGCGCTGGTGGTGGTGCCCACGGGTCTGCTGACCAACTGGCAGGCCGAGATAGCCCGCTTTGCACCTTCACTGAGCACCCATATCTATCACGGCACGGCGCGTGAACTGAAGCGGTTTGATGCCGATGTGATGCTCACCACCTACGGCGTGGCGCGCGGCGACAGTGACCTGCTGAAAAAACAAAAATGGCAGGTGATGGTGATCGACGAGGCGCAAAACATCAAAAACCAGGATGCGGCCCAGTCGAAGGCGATCAAAAGCATCCCGGCCAACATCCGCATCGCCATGAGCGGCACGCCGGTGGAGAACAGGCTGAGCGAGTTCTGGTCGATCATGGATTTTACCAACAAGGGATACCTGGGCACGGCCAAATCGTTCCGGGAGGAGTATGCCACGCCCATCCAGCTCTTTAACGACGAGCAGAGGGTGCGGAAATTCCGGAAAATCACATCGCCTTTCATGATGCGACGCATGAAAACGGATAAAACCATCATCTCCGACCTGCCGGACAAGGTGGAACAAAACCAATATGCCCTCCTTACCAAACAACAGGCTGCCCTCTATGAGAGGGCAATGCAGGCAGCAATGGAAGAGATTGAGGGGTACAGCGACGATGGCGACAACCAGACGCTCTTCAAACGACAGGGACTGGTGTTGCAGATGATCCTCGCACTCAAACAGATATGCAACCACCCCGCGCACTTCCTGAAGAACGGCAACGATGACCCTGCCCTCTCGGGGAAGGTACAGCTGCTGTTCGAGCTGCTCGACAGCATGACCGCCGCGGGGGAGAAGGTGCTTATATTCACGCAGTTCAGGGAGATGGGTGCGATGCTGGAGAAGATGATTGCCGAGCACCTGGGCGACCGGCCGATGTTTTACCACGGCGGCTGCTCCATCACCCAACGACAGGAGATGGTGAAGCGGTTTCAAACCAACCGCGCCGACAAGGTGTTCATCCTCTCGCTCAAGGCGGCCGGCACGGGACTGAACCTCACTGCCGCCAGCCAGGTGGTGCACTTCGATCTGTGGTGGAACCCCGCCGTGGAGAACCAGGCTACAGACCGTGCCTATCGCATCGGACAGAAGAAGAACGTGATGGTGCACCGCATGATCACCAAAAACACTTTCGAGGAAAAAATCGACGCGATGATTCAACGCAAGAAACAGCTCGCCGACATGACCGTGGCGACCGGCGAGAACTGGATCGGCAAGCTGAGCAACAAGGAACTGAGGGAGATTTTCGGTTAGAATAGCGGTAGAAATCTCACCCTTCAAAGCTCCATATCCGGAGCAGGAAAGAAACAGGTGGATTACCCGATTCGCTCGACCATGGTGGCGCTCATCTCAACGGCAGCGCAGCCGAGGCGGTCGATGCGTATGACAATGGAGGATTTGCCGTCGATGGTGATCAGCTCGCCGGTGAGCCCCTTGAGCGGTCCACGTACCACCTGCACCTGCTCGCCGGGCTGCAGGTCACAGCAGTCGAAGTGGACAGGCGTCTCGGAGAGGTCGACCATAAAGCGGAACGCCTCCATCTGCGCATCGGGGATGATAGCCGGGACATGCTCGCCACGGAGCACCATATAGCGGATCACCGGCGGCAGCTGCAACACCTGCAGCTGCTCCGCACGATTCACATACACGAAAATCATCATCGGAATCAGCAACCGGTCGACCTTCTTCTTCCGGTCGCTCCACTGCCGCACCACCGTCTGCACCGGCAAAAAGGTGGTGATCCCCATCTCCCCCAGCCGGTCGCGCACCTTCTTCTCGTGATGCATCCGCACATAGGCCGCCAACCAGCGGCGTTCTGTTTTCTTATCAGAGTCGTTTGACATGATTTTTGAAGTCAAGCTTCGCCACGACAAAGATAATAAAAAAACAGCTTACAGCTTCCTCACACCTTTCAACTGCAATTCTTGGTTATCATCAACCACAACGAACGTAGGGCGACTATTAACCCCTATATGGATGCTCACCACCCAGTTAATTGCCATGCACGGCGCAAAAAAGGGGAAGCTCACCGGACAGTGGACCTCCTCTCTTTTTGTGCGTGAATCGTGCCGGATTCGAACCGGCGACCTCTGCCCTGTCAAGGCAGCGCTCTAAACCAGCTGAGCTAACGATTCGAGTATGCAAAAATAGCCATTCTTCCGATATATCCCGCTTGAAACAGAAGAAAATATGAAACAGCCGGTAAGTTATCAATTTACTTTCCAGCAATTGGCGCAAAATACCAAAGCGGTTTTGGATGAGTTGAATATTGATAAGATCTATCTTTTAGGCCATTCCATGGGAGGAATGCTGGCTACAAGGTTCACGCTGATGTATCCCGAAAGAGTTGAAAAACTGATTTTGGAAAACCCCATCGGACTGGAGGACTGGAAGCTTGTGGTACCTTACCTCTCCATCGACGAAAATTATCAAAGAGAATTGATGGTTACGTATGATACGGCAAAAAAATACCAGTTGAGTTTCTACTATGACAACCAATGGAAGCCCGAAATGGAAGAATACCGAAAAATCTACGCACAAGTGGATGAGATGGAACTTCCCTTGGCGGGGACGAAAGAAGAAAAGGATTGTTTTCGATTATTTTCGAATGGGAAACAGTGCCGACGACGTCAAAAAATCATCGCCGACTGTCTCGAAAAAATATATACTCAAACCCTTATGATGCTTAACTCTTGCGAAATTGACTACAACAACCCTCCCGCTCGTTCCAAAACGGTTGTTTCGGTAAATGAAGTTCCGCTCGGAACATACGACAACCTTTTCTGCATAACAGGATTTCCATTTTTATTGTATTTCTAATTTCCAGTAACATTTATGCTAAAAATATAGCAAAGGTAATCAAATTATGATTACCTTTGCATGAAAATTAGCATGGAATGAAAGCAGACAATTTAACCGAATGGATTAAAAGTTTAGAAACAAAAGGAACAAATACTTTTTCTGTTGAAATGATAAGGGATAAATTTCCTGATATTCCGGAACAAAATATAAAAAATTCACTTTATCGTTTTACATCAAAAAATAGAATTGTTTCAGTGTATAAGGGGTTTTATGTAATAATACCACCGCATTACGCGGCTAGAGGAATTGTTCCGCCAACTTATTACATTGACCAATTAATGCAGTATATTGGCAAACCCTATTATATCAGTTTACTTAGTGCTGCAGAGTTTTTTGGGGCAGCACATCAGCGTTCTCAACGTTTCTTTGTAACAACTATTTTACCGTCAACAAACGTATCCAAAGCCAAAAATAGACTGTTGAATTGGTTATTTAGAAAAGATATTCCCGAAGAGTTTTTGCTGCAAAAAAACTCAGAAACCGGGACAATACGATTCTCTAACGCGGAATTAACGGCGATAGATTTGGTGCAATATGAAAATGCCGTTGGAGGACTTTCGCGTGTGGCAACCGTGTTGAATGAGCTTTGTGAACAATGCGATTTTTCCAAAGTGAACAATGAATTACTTAAATTCACATCTGTATCTTCCGTTCAACGACTTGGGTATATTTTGGAGAATGTATTAGAGCAAAAAGAGCAAGCTGACGTTTTGTATGAAAAATTGGTTGCTTATGGAAAAAGGCTGAACTACATAGTATTAAGCACTCGCTCAAATAAAGAGACCACGCTGCGAGACAGCCGCTGGAAATTAAATATTAACACAGAGATTGAGACAGACGATATATGATAAACAGAGCATCTATTGCCCAATGGCGAGCAACAGCCCCATGGAACAGCAATGAACAGGTGGAGCAAGATTTGATAATTTGTCGCGCATTGGTAGCCATTTTTAGCGATGATTTTCTATCAACCCAATTAGCATTTCGTGGTGGAACAGCACTGCACAAACTGTACCTAACTCCTCAAAGCCGCTACTCGGAAGACATTGATTTAGTGCAGATAAACTCCGGACCTATTAAACCAATTCTAATGCGTCTGGGAGAAGTGTTGGATTTTCTGCCTGGAAAAGTTATTAAACAAAAACGTTATAACAACACAATGTTATTTCGTATGGAGAGTGAAATTCCGCCCGTCGTTCCCATTCGATTAAAAATAGAAATAAATTGTTTTGAACACTTTAATGAACTTGATTTGATTAAAGTGCCTTTTTCTGTTGAAAATAGTTGGTTTTCGGGAAGTTGTGAATTAACTACTTATCAATTAGAAGAGTTGCTTGGAACTAAACTCAGAGCCTTGTATCAACGCAAAAAAGGGCGAGATTTATTCGATTTATACAAAGCAATAACCGATAAAATCGTTGATACGGAGCTTCTGCTTCGATGCTATAATCGCTATATGGATTTTTCAGTAGCAAAAGCACCTACTTACAAACAGTTTATTCAAAATATGGAAGACAAAATGAGAGATCCGGAATTTTTAGGAGATATGGATAATCTACTTCATCCGGACGGAACGTTTGATATACAAAAGGCGTATCAAGTTGTGAAAGAGAAAATAATTAACAGTTTTAACAAATAAGCCAAAAGCGAGAAAAAATTCAATTCAAATTGATGCTTTATCGTTTTTTGCGTCTTCATCCCCTCAGATTTCATCGAGGCTCTTCGAACAGATTTGAACTTGAACAAGAATGAACTGCCTTGTCAACGTAGTGATTGAATGGCTTCAAATAAATCGGACGATGTGCCGCAGACGAACCCAACAATAAGGAATTTAGCAGTATTCAAACATATGCTACTCTAGGCAATGAGTGTTATAAAAAGAAAAAGTGTCGTAACTCTTTAGAATTACAACACTTAACTGTTTGCTTTTGTCTTTTTCTACGCTCTTTTCAGAGCACTTCAAAAACATTTCAGCGGTATGGACGGGACTCGAACCCGCGACCCCCTGCGTGACAGGCAGGTATTCTAACCAGCTGAACTACCACACCGTTTACCCATCGTTTCCGATAGCGAGTGCAAAGGTAAGCATATTTTTCAAATCGCAAAACATTTTTGCTCAGATTTTTGAAAATATTTCAGCTGCTTTTTCCCTGCACCAGCTGCCGGAAGATCTCCTACTCATGAGGCTCTGCCTCAGCCCCGGCAGGCTCCTTGAGCCACCGGTCAAACCAACGGAAAAACTCGCGCTGGAAGAGCACGCCGTTCTGCGGGCGGGCGATCCAGTGGTTCTCGTCGGGGAAGATGAGCATCCGCGACGGGATGCCGCGCAGCTGCGCGGCATTGAACGCCATCATTCCCTGCGATGCCAGGATGCGGTAGTCCCGCTCGCCGTGGGTGACCATGATAGGGGTGTCCCACTTATCCACGAAGCGGTGGGGTGAGTTCTCGTAAGTGCGCTGTGCCGTGGCGTTACGCTGATCCCAGTAGGGGCCGCCCATATCCCAGTTGGCAAACCACATCTCCTCCGTCTCGAGGTACTGTGCCTCCAGGTTGAAGATGCCGGCATGCGCGAGGAAAGCCTTGAAGCGACCCTCGTGGTGACCCGCGAGCCAATAGACCGAGAAGCCGCCATAGCTGGCGCCGGTGCAGCCCAACCTGTTTGCATCCACATAGGGCTCTTTCGCCAGCGCATCGATGGCCGAGAGGTAGTCTTTCATGTTCTGGCCGCCATAGTCGCCGCTGATCTGCTCCAGCCACTCCTGGCCGAAGCCGGGCAGGCCGCGCCGGTTGGGCGCCACCACGATGTAGCCGTTGGCGGCCATCAGCTGCAGGTTCCAGCGGTAAGACCAGAACTGGCTCACCATGTCCTGCGGTCCCCCCTGGCAGTAGAGCAGTGCGGGATATTGCTTCGTCGCGTCGAAATCGGGCGGGTAAACCACCCAAGTGAGCATCTGCTTTCCATCGGTGGTCTCGATCCAGCGCTCTTCCACCGCTCCCATGGTGAGGTTGGCCAGCAACTCACTGTTCTCCTGCGACAGGTTGGTGGCTTCACCCGTGGCAAGATCGACCGCATAGATCTCGGTGGGCTGCGACAGCGACTGGCGGCCGGCGATCAGCATGCCGTCGCCCGGCGCCACCGAGGTGTAGTCATGCATCCCGCTGGTAAGAGGGGTGATCGCCTTTGTGGTGATGTCGGCAGCGTAGAGCTGCGTGGTACCCTTTGCCTGCGATACCATGTATATGGTCTTATTGTCGCTCTCCCAGGCGAAAGCATCGGTGTTGTAGTCGAACAACTCGGTCACGTAAGTTTTCTCTCCGGTGGAAAGCTCCATCACGAAAAGGCGGTTCTTATCTGACTCGTAACCATCGCGCTCCATGCTCTGCCAGGCCAGGTAACGACCGTCGGGGGAGAACTGCGGATTGATGTCGTAGCCCATCATCCCCTCGGTCATGTTGCGTGTCTCACCGCTTTCCAGGTCGTAGAAATAGATATCGGAGTTCGTTGACCCGGCATACGCCCTTCCCGTCTTCTTGCGGGAGGTGTAAGCGATGGTCTTCCCGTCGGGGCTCCAGGCGAGTTGCTCGATGCCGCCGAAAGGTGCCATGGGTGATTCATAGGGCTCACCCTCCATCAGATCAACGATATGGGTAAGACGATGACCCTCCAGGTCGGCCACGAAAGGATGCGGCACGCTCTCCACCCATTGATCCCAGTGTTTGTACATCAGGTCATCTATCACGCGACCGGTTGCTGCCGGCAGGTCGTCATATTGTTCTCCCGGCTTCTTACCAAGAGGCACCTTGCGGATAAAGAGCACCTTCTTGCCGTCGGGCGAGATGATGAAGCCATCGATGTCACCCTCCACGTTGGAGATCTGTGTCATTCCTTCTCCACCGGGGTTGATGGTCCAGATCTGAGAGGTGCCAGTCTCGTTGCTCAGGAAAGCGATCTTGCGCCCGGCATCGATCCACTGTCCGTTGGTCTCTTGTGTATTGCTGATGGTGAGCTGTTTCTTGCCGCTGCCGTCGCTGTTCATGATGAAGAGCTCCGAATTGGTCTTGTTCTCCGGGATGCTGATGTAGGTGACCTGATAGAGAATCTGCCTGCGGTCGGGTGACACCGACAGGCTGCCGATGCGTCCGAAGCTGTGCAGCACCTCTGCCGTCATCCTTCCCTGCGCCATGGTGGGGTCGGCCTTGCCGATGACCTCGCTCTGTTCCTGATCGGAGCTGCTTCCCGGTCTTTTTGCCTCGTTACAGGAGAGCATGCTCCCAATAATCGCGATTGCCATAAGTACTGTTTTGAATTTCATACGAAAATATATTAATTTTCAATGACCCCATCCTTCATATGAATGGTCCGGTCGGTGATGGAAGCCAGCTGCTCATCGTGGGTCACGATCACGAATGTCTGGTTCAGCTTGTCGCGCAGCTCGAAGAAGAGCTGGTGCAGCTCCGCCTTGTTGTCGCTGTCGAGGCTGCCGGAGGGTTCATCGGCGAACACCACCAGGGGGTTGTTGATCAGTGCACGGGCTACTGCCACGCGTTGCTTCTCTCCACCCGACAGCTCCGCCGGCTTGTGCTCCATACGCTCTGCGAGACCCATCATCGCGAGCAGCTCCCGGGCCTTAGTCTCCGCCTTCGAGTGCTTCACGTTGCCGATCAGCGCAGGGATCATCACATTCTCCAGCGCTGTGAACTCGGGCAGCAGCTGGTGAAACTGAAAGACGAAGCCGATATTTTTGTTGCGGAAGTCGGCAAGTCGCTGCTCACCAAGCTGACTCAGGTCCTGTCCGTCAATCAGTATGCGACCGCTATCGGCTTTCTCCAGGGTACCCATGATCATGAGCAGGGTGGTCTTCCCCGCGCCACTGGGCCCGACAATCGATACGATCTCTCCCCGCTGTACCTCCAGGTCGATCCCTTTCAACACTTTTAGCGACCCGAAACTTTTTGTGATCTTTTCCGCTTTTACCATCTCCTTCTTAATTTGTGCCCCGCAGGAACAATGTGCGAAGATAAGAAAAAAGCTTCACATTTTACGCAATATTAACCACATCCCGTTGGCAGATAGAGGTGCCACCCGTTATATTTGCGAAAAGCAGGGGATGCACCATGTGGCCCGGTACTCATTCGTGAACAGAGTGGGCAAACAGCAGAGGGTCATCCTCCATCAAACCAAAAAAACATGAAGAAATTACATACGATGCGCCGGGAATACAATGCCGAAGCGCTGAAAGAGCAAGAGATGACGGCGGACCCGATGGCGATATTCGACCGGTGGCTGGAGGAGGCGATCGCCGCAGGGATCGACGAACCCAACGCGATGACGCTTGCCACCGCCACTCCCGGGGGGAGACCCTCGGCACGGGTGGTGCTGCTCAAGGAGATGCGAGGCGATGGGTTCGTCTTTTTCACCAACTACCACAGCCGGAAAGGCGGGGAGCTGCGGATGAACCCGCGGGCGGCACTGGTGTTCGACTGGCACACGATAGCACGTCAGGTGCGCATAGAGGGATCGGTGGAATACCTTCCACCCGAAGAGTCGGATGCTTACTACCTGTCACGGCCCGAGAACGCCCGCATCGGCGCCTGGTCATCGCCCCAGAGCAGGGTCGTGAAAGACCGTGCCGAGCTGGATGCCCTGCAGTGGGAGATGGAGCAGCGGTTCGCACAGAAGCCACTCCCCCGCCCCGCTCACTGGGGTGGTTACCTGGTGCGTCCCGAACGGATTGAGTTCTGGCAGGGACGTCCCGACAGGATGCACGACCGGCTGGTGTACGAAAAAGAAGTTGATGGGTGGCACCTGCACCGGCTGGCGCCCTGAATGTACATCCGCCATCGAAGCCCTCCTTGCGGTTTGCACCGTCGCAGCCTCAAATTGTTTTAGGTTGCGGCATGATCTTGTTTTTGGGGACAGTGGCCACAAATTCTTTCAGGTAATGGGGTTCGAAATAGGCGGTGTCGACGAACCGCTTCTCAGCGAAAGCCTGCTCTGCCAGCGGCACCATGCCCGATGCCAGGGGATGCACATCCTCCAGGAAATGAGCATGGGGATGCGTGATCACCTCACGGCACTTACCGGCACCGTTGCCAAAGAAGTAAACCTTGTGCTGCGACAGCAGATTGAGATAGCTCTCCCCATCGACAATATCGGCAGATGTGGGACGTACCGTTTCCAGCGAGCGATTGAAGAAAGTGGCATAGACCTCCATGCGACGGGCATCGATCATGGGACAGAGCAGATCATCCTCCCCTGCACGAGCGGCGACCATCGAGGCCATGATCAGCGGTGTGGGGAGGGCAATCAGCGGGATGCCCAGCCCGTAACTGAGCCCTTTCGCCCCGGAGACACCAATGCGCAGACCGGTGTAGGAGCCGGGACCACTGCTCACGGCAATCGCATCGAGGGTGAGTCGCTCTTTCCGAACATAAGTCATGATCTCCTCTACAAACAAGCCCAGCAGTGTGGCGTGCGACTGACCCCGGAAATCCTCGCGGGTGAGGAGCCGCTCACCATTGCGCGAGAGGGTGCAGGAGCAGACGGTCGTAGCTGTTTCAATGGAAAGGATGGTGGCCATGCTTCAATATCAGTCTAAAATCGTTACTTGATGACGGCTGTCAATGACGGCCGGGGTTTCAGTTAAGCCGGCGTAAAGATACAAAAAAAAACTGCATCGCAGTGGATGCAGTTTTTTTCAAATCTATGGGGTCTTCTTAGTACCTGTTGCTTCTTTCGCGATTTCCGTAACCACCGCCGCGGTTGTTGTTGCGGGGATGGTCACCTTCGGTACGGGGACGCGCTACGGATACAGAAAGCGTACGTCCGTCGTATTCTGCATCGTTCAGTTCTTCAATGGCATGCTGTCCTTCTTCGTCGTTGGACATCTCTACGAAACCGTAGCCTTTTGAGCGACGGGATTCACGATCGGCAATAATCTTCGCTGAGGATACTTCTCCATACTCCTCAAACAGTTCTTTTAAATCGGCGTCAGTAATCTGATAACTTAAGCCAGCTACAAAAATGTTCATGTAAAATAATTAAAATAAAATAAAAAAAATAATTTGTGCAGAAGTCTTTAAATGAGAGAAGTTAGAAATGACTTTACATTTGGTGTGAAGTAAATATTTAACGGCCCGCAAAAAAACCTTTTGCACGACAAAGATAGGCATAAAAATGATCTGTCAAAGTTTTTTCGGGTTTTTTTTAGGGAAAAATCGACCAAAAAAAGAAAAAAAAGAGGAATTGACCCCAATTCCCCTAATTTTCACGGTTTTGGAACCTGTTATCTCACCCCGCACCGTTTGAGCTGCGTCCATCGTTCAAAAATCAGGAACCAGGAATAACTGATAGCTTACATTTCCCTGAGTTCGATTTTGGTAAGTTGCAATTTTGTTCGTCCACAAAATTAAGCTATTTTTGTTGCAAGACTGAGATCGGTACCGTTCACATATGGTCGCGCAACAGACACTGCAACAATACCGGCTTGGCACATCGGCTAACGTGGTGCGGGTAAAAAGGGGCCTGATAGAATCGGAGGTGCTGGACGATAGCAGCGGGAAGCTGACAGCTCACAGCTTATAGCTTATAGCTTATAGCTTATAATAAACAACCGTTAATCGACATAACAGATGGCTACAACAAAGAAAAGTGAAGAGAAGGTAACGAAAGGAACTGCTGCAAGGGCAGAGGGTACCGGAACCACACGCGTGCGCAGGAGCGTGAAAACGACAGCGAAGAAGAATTTCATCCTCGACACCAACGTGATCCTGCACGACTACAAATGCCTGGACAACTTTGAGGAGAACGACATCTATATCCCTTTCATCGTGTTGGAAGAACTGGACAAGTTCAAGAAAGGGAGCGACCAGATCAACTTCAACGCCCGTGCTTTTGTGCGGGAACTGGATCTGATCACCGACGACGACCTCTTCACAAGTGGAGCCGACCTGGGCGTGGGAAAGGGTAAGCTCTATATCGTGAATGCATCGCAAGAGAACAAACGAATCAACGATGCTTTCCCGGAGAAGATACCCGACAACCGCATCCTCGCCGTAGTGGATGATGTGGCGATGAAACATCCGAATATGAAAACCATCCTGGTATCGAAAGATATCAATCTCCGCATGAAGGCCCGCTCACTGGGGATGATGGCCGAAGACTACATCAACGACAAGGTGACCGACATCGATATTTTCAATCAGAGTGAAGTGGTGGTGGAGGGGGTCAACCCGGATCTGATTGATCAGATCTACGCCCAGAACGGCGGCGTGGACCTGGATGCTTTCACCTTCGAGAAACAGCCGGACCCAAACCAGTGCTTCATCCTCAAGAGCGACCGCAACAGCGTGCTCGCACGATATAACCCTTTCACACAGAAGATTACCAAAGTTGACAAGGAGAACAATTTCGGCATTCAGCCGCGCAACGCAGAACAGGCTTTCGCCTTTGAGATACTGAACGATCCGGAGGTGAAGCTGGTGGGGCTCACCGGCAAGGCGGGAACAGGTAAAACACTGCTGGCACTGGCATCGGCACTGAAACAGCACAAGATCTACAGACAGATCCTGCTGGCACGCCCCATCGTCTCCCTCTCGAACAAGGAGCTGGGCTACCTGCCGGGTGATGAGAAACAGAAGGTGGCACCCTACATGCAACCGCTGTTCGACAACCTGAACGTGATCAAGACGCAGTTGGGACAGAACAGTCCCGACCTGCATGTGATTGAGGAGCTACAGAAATCGGGACAACTGGAGATCGAGGCACTCGCATTCATCCGCGGGCGGAGTCTGACCGAGACCTTCTGCATCATCGATGAAGCACAGAATCTGACCCCTCACGAGGTGAAAACCATCATCACCCGCGCCGGGGAGAACACGAAAATGGTGTTTACGGGGGACCTGCAGCAGATCGACTCACCCTACCTCGACATGCAGTCGAACGGACTGGCTTACATGATCGATAAGATGAAGGGACAGCAGATCTTTGGACATGTGAACCTGGTGAAGGGGGAACGCAGCGAACTTTCGGAACTGGCGAGCAATTTGTTGTAAGCGGTAAGCGGTAAGCTGTAAGCGGTAAGTTGTAAGCTATAAGCGGTAAGCTATAAGCGGTAAGCTGTAAGCTTTTTTCATTATCTTTGCATCTCAATAAAAATAACGATGCAGAAACCGACCATACCCAAGGGGACCCGTGATTTTTCGCCCGAAGAGACGGCGAAGCGCAACCATATCTTCGACACCATCCGTGAGGTGTACCGCCTCTACGGCTTCCGCCAGATCGAGACACCGGCAATGGAGAACCTCTCCACGCTGATGGGCAAGTATGGCGAGGAGGGGGACAAGTTGCTTTTCAAGATCCTCAACTCGGGCGATTTCCTCTCATCGATGAGCGAGGAGGACCTCAAAGAGGGCAACGCGGCCAGGACCGCCACCCGCATCTCGGAAAAGGGGCTGCGCTACGACCTCACCGTGCCCTTTGCACGCTACGTGGTGATGCACCGCAACGAGATCACCTTCCCCTTCCGGCGCTACCAGATTCAGCCGGTGTGGCGAGCCGACCGTCCGCAGAAGGGTCGCTACCGCGAGTTCTTCCAGTGCGACGCCGACATCGTGGGATCGGACTCGCTACTCAACGAGGTGGAGCTGGTGCAGATCATTGACGAGGTGTTCAGCCGCCTGGGCATCCGCGTGTTGGTGAAGCTGAACAACCGCAAGATCCTCTCCGGTATCGCCGGGATCATCGGCGAGGCGGACAAGATCACCGACATCACCGTGGCAATCGACAAGCTGGATAAGATGGGACTGGAAAAGGTGAACGAGGAGCTGGCTTCCAAGGGGATCGCCCGCGAGGCGATCGACCGGCTGCAGCCGGTCATCCTGCTGAAAGGGAGCACCGGCGAGAAGCTGGAGAAGCTGCGGGAGCTGCTGGCAAGCTCAGAGACCGGCACCAAAGGTGTGGAGGAGATGGCGTTCATCATTGGCAAGACGGAGGCACTGCAGCTCCGCAACGAGGTGGAGCTCGATCTGACGCTGGCGCGCGGCCTCAACTACTACACCGGCACGATCATTGAGGTGAAGGCACTTGATGCGCAAATCGGCAGCATCACCGGCGGGGGTCGTTACGACAACCTGACCGGTATCTTCGGACTGCCGGGCGTCTCCGGCGTAGGCATCTCCTTCGGAGCGGACCGCATCTACGATGTGCTGACACAGTTGGAGCTCTTCCCCGAGAGCTTCTCCCACTCCACCGAGCTGCTCTTCGTGAATTTCGGCGAACGGGAGGTGGATTGGCTGCTACCGCTCGTGGCGCAACTCCGGCGTGACGGCATTTGCTGCGAGCTCTACCCCGAAGCAGCGAAGATGAAGAAGCAGCTCTCCTACGCCGACAGCAACCGCATTCCCTTCGTGGCGATGGTAGGTGAAAACGAGATGAAGGAGGGAACGATCACGCTGAAGAACATGCAAACGGGAGAGCAGAAGAGCGTCACTCCGGATGCATTGATGAAGGCGATCAGATGATCTTCACATCCACGGCATTCATTCCCTTGGGGCCGCGCTCCAGCCGATAGGTGACCCGGTCGCCCTCGGCGATCCCATGCTCGGCATTGCTCTTGTGGAAGAAGTACTTGATCACGCTGTTGCCCTCGCGGATGAATCCGAAGCCGCGCGTCTCATCGTAGAAATCGACACGCCCCTCCGGGACACCCACATCGTCGGTAACCTCCTTGCGGGGTACGGAGATCTCAATATCTTCCAGTTCAATCGCTTCCTCTTCCTGAATGGGTTCAGGCGGTGTATCGATGATCACACCGTTGGCATCGACATAGGCAATCATATCCTCGAAGGAGCTGGTGCCCTGCTGTTTGCGTTCTTCTTTTTTCTTCAGTTTCTCTTTCTTCTTCTGCTGTTTTTGCTTCTCTATCTCTCTTTTGTTGAATGAATTTGATCTTGCCATTGATACGTTTAAAAAGTTTTTATGTTAGTACGTTAATACGTTCTTAGTTCGAAGCTAAAAGCTATTAGCTAACAGCTAATTCGCAATCTGCAGCTTCCTACCCGTCAGCCTCTGGATGTCCCGCAGCATGGGCTGCTCCTCCTGCGTACAGAAAGTGAGGGCCCGTCCGCTGTTGCCGGCACGGCCGGTGCGACCGATGCGGTGCACATAGGTCTCCGCCACGTCGGGCAGGTCGTAGTTGATCACCAGGTCGAGCTGGTCGATATCGATGCCGCGGGCGGCGATATCGGTGGCGATCAGCACCTTCGTGGTGCGTGCCTTGAAATCGCTCAGCGCCCGCTGGCGCGCGTTCTGTGACTTGTTGCCGTGAATGGCCGCACTGCCGATGCCCGCCTTGCTCAGGATCCGTGCGATCTTGTCGGCACCATGCTTGGTGCGCGAGAAGACCAGCACCGACTTGTCATGTTCCTGCTGCAGCAGGTCGATCAACAGATCCTTCTTATCCGGCTTCTCTACCAGATAGATGCGCTGATCGATGATCTCCACCACAGAGGAGACCGGCGTCACCTCCAGGCGTACCGGCTTGTGCAGGATGGTGCGTGAGAGCGTTGCGATGGAGTCGGGCATCGTGGCCGAAAAGAAGAGTGTCTGCTTGTGCTTGGGCAGCAGCGGCAGCAACCGCCTGATGTCGTGAATGAACCCCATGTCGAGCATCCGGTCTGCCTCGTCGAGCACGAAGTGGCGGATATGCTGCAGGGTGATCAAGCCCTGACCAATCAGGTCGAGCAATCGCCCAGGTGTGGCGACGAGGATGTCGACACCCCCCCTGAGGGTGTTCACCTGCGCATGCTGCTTCACTCCGCCAAAGATAACGGTGTGGCGCAGGCGGGTATACTTGTTGTACGCGCGGATGCTCTCGTCAATCTGAATCGCCAGCTCGCGCGTGGGGGTCAGGATCAGCGCCCTGATCTCTCTCTTCTTGCCCTGCGGCATGTCTGAGCAGAGCTGCTGGATAATGGGGATGGCGAAGGCGGCTGTCTTGCCGGTGCCGGTCTGGGCCAGTCCCAGGATGTCTTTGTTGTGCAGTGCAGGGATGATGGCCTGCTCCTGAATGGGTGTGGGGATGGTGTATCCTTTTTCACTAAGAGCCCTTAAGATCGGCTCCATGATTTCTAATTCGTTAAATGTCATTCGTTTTGTCTATGACTGCCGTTTTTTTTGGTTGATGTGGCAGCTTGGTTGCTATATTTGACCGTACGTAGGCGGGGATCCTGATTCCCATGCCCGCTTCTACTGGGCGGTTGATCTATCTCTCTCTGGCCGTTCCTACCGTACGACGGCAGGATTCGGGTTTGCGCTCTCCTCTGTCCGAAGACCCGGGAGAATCGTGTTTTATGAACAAATGGTGGGGAAGAACTGAATGAGTAGGACCTGCACGCGATATGTTACGGAGGACAAAGATAGACAAAAATTTTCAAACTACCCCAAAAAGCGTTTCCTTTGCACAAAATTTCAGCGTAATGGTTTCAATCGAAAACCTCACCGTGGCATTTGGCGGATTCACCCTGCTCAACGGGATATCGTTCGTGCTGAACAGGAACGAGCGGGTGGCCCTCACCGGCAAGAACGGCGCCGGCAAATCGACCCTGCTCAAGATCATGGCGGGACTCCAAAAGCCTA
Source organism: Proteiniphilum sp. (assembly GCA_018433945.1). GTDB lineage: Bacteria > Bacteroidota > Bacteroidia > Bacteroidales > Dysgonomonadaceae > Proteiniphilum. The sequence goes on from JAHDQF010000075.1 coordinate 17,272, forward strand.
CCTCCGGCAACATCTCTTTCCCGAAAGAGGTGTCGATCGGATACCTGCCGCAGCAGATGAAGCTGAGCGACGGACGCACCGTGCGCGAGGAGGCTTCGCTTGCTTTCGAACATCTCCGGAAGATGGAACAGGAGTTGGAGCGGCTGCATCTGGAGATGGCGGAACGGAGCGACTACGAGTCGGACGCTTACCGGCAGGTGATCGAACGGGCGACCGACCTGCAGGAACTGCTCCAGATGTCGGGCATCCACAACTTCGAGGCGGAGGTAGAGAAGACGCTCCTGGGACTTGGTTTCGCACGGGGCGACCTGGAACGTCCCACCCGCGAGTTCAGCGGCGGTTGGCGCATGCGCATTGAGCTGGCCAAGATCCTGCTGCAGGCACCCGACGTGCTGCTGCTCGACGAGCCAACGAACCACCTCGACATCGAGTCGATACAGTGGCTGGAGAGCTTCCTCGCCACCCACACCAACGCGGTGATGCTGGTGTCGCACGACCGTGCTTTCCTCGACGCGGTGACCACCCGTACCGTGGAGATCATGCTGGGTGAGATCCACGATTACAAGGTGAACTACAGCAAGTATGTGGAGCTGCGACGCGAGCGGCGTGAGCAGCAACAGCGGGCCTACGAGAACCAGCAGAAGCAAATCAAGGATACGGAGGATTTCATTGAGCGCTTTCGGTATAAGGCGACCAAGTCGAACCAGGTACAGTCGCGCCTCAAGCAGCTGGAGAAGCTGGAACGCATCGAGGTGGATGAGGTGGATACCTCGCGCCTCAACCTCAAGTTCCCGCCAGCACCCCGCTCCGGCAGCTACCCGGTGATCATGGAGGATGTCTCGAAAAGATACGGCGACCACCTCGTGTTCGGGGATGTGACCCTCACCATCGAGCGGGGCGAAAAGATCGCCTTCGTGGGCAAGAACGGTGAGGGGAAGTCAACGCTGGTAAAATGCATCATGCAGGAGATCGACCACGGCGGCAGGCTGGAGCTGGGTCACAACGTGAAGATCGGTTACTTCGCACAGAACCAGGCAGAGCTGCTGGACGAGGAGAAGACGGTGTTCGAGACCATCGACTATGTGGCGGTGGGCGACATCCGCACGAAGATTCGCGATATCCTGGGTGCCTTCATGTTCGGCGGCGAGGCTTCAGAGAAGAAAGTGAAGGTGCTCTCGGGTGGTGAGCGAAGCCGCCTGGCGATGATACGCCTCCTGTTGGAGCCGGTGAACCTGCTGATCCTCGACGAGCCGACCAACCACCTGGACCTGGCATCGAAGGATGTGCTCAAGAAGGCGATCCGCGAGTTCGACGGCACCGCCATCATCGTGTCGCACGACCGTGATTTCCTCGACGGACTGGTGGACAAGGTGTATGAGTTCGGCGATGGCAGGGTGCGGGAGCACATTGGGGGCATCTACGACTTCCTCGCGAAGAAGAAGATGGAGACGCTACAGCAGTTGGAGCTCTCCGCATCACCCACGGCGAAACGGGAAGAGAAACGGGAGGAGCCGTCGGAGAACAAGCTCTCCTATCAGGAGCAGAAGGAGTTGAACAGGCAGCAGCGCCGCCTGGAAAAGAAGGTGGAGGAGGCAGAAAAGAAGGTGGCATCGCTCGAGGAGAAGCTGAAAGCGATGGAGGAACAGCTGGCCACACCCAAAGGGGCATCCGACATGGATCTGCTGCAGAAATACCTGGAGGTCAAGGCCCGCCTCGACCAGGCGATGAACAACTGGGAACGAACTACGACGGAGTTGGAAAAGTTAGTGGGTTAGTAGGTTGGTAGGTTGCATTCATGAGGTATCTGAGAGAAACAGATATCAAAGGTTCAAAGTATCGCAAATAATGAACAACAATTATTAAGTAACGTTTTATCATTGGAAATATCGCAATACTTCCCTGATTTCCTGAAAAACGAAGGATCATACTAACACACTAACATACTAACGTAATAACGTAATAATGGCTAACATAAGCAAATTCATACTCAACAAGATCATGGGATGGAAAGTGGTGAACACTTTCCCCGAGGTACCGAAGTGCGTGCTGGCAGTAGCACCCCACACCAGCAACTGGGATTTCGTGGTGGGCAAGCTGGCTTACAACTCACTGGGACGGCAGGCCAACTTTCTGATCAAAGCGGAATGGTTCTTCTTCCCCTTCAACATTTTTTTCAGCCGCATCGGCGGGATACCGGTGAAGCGGGGAAAAAGCAAATCACTTACCGACGTCCTGGCGAAGGAGTTCCGGACACGCGATTGGATGCACCTGGGCATCACCCCCGAGGGTACGCGCAAGCCGGTGAAAGAGTGGAAAAAAGGTTTCTACTTCATCGCCGTGAAGGCGAAGGTGCCAATCCTGCTCATCGGACTCGACTACGGCAAAAAGGAGGCGCGTGTGCTCGATCTCTTTTACCCCACCAACGACTACCGCAAGGATATCGTGACCATCAAATCCTACTACAAGGGTATCCAGGCCAAGAAGCCGGAGAATTTTATCCTTTGACCAAACCTTTCCTATTCATCCTCTTCAAAGTTGAGGGAGAGCTGGATCCCCTCAGCAGGCAGCAGATCCTGACCGGCATCGGCGTTCCTGAGGGTGAGCCCCATCAGGCGGATCCTGCGATCGAGCAGGTCATCGGCCTGCAGCAACAGCTCCTTGCCCAGGTCGAACAGCTCGCTGTAGGTGCGGATGTAGTGTCCCACGGTGCGGCTGCGGGTGATCACCGTGAAATCGGCGTATTTGATCTTGAGCGTCAGCGTGCGCGCCAGAAACTTCCTCTTCTCAGCCCGTCGGTACACCTCCAAAGCCAGCTGGTCGAGTGCCGCCAGGATATCGACCATCTCCTCCAGGTCATCGGCATAGGTCTCCTCAGCGCCGAGCGACTTGCGCACCCGTTCCGACTCCACCTCGCGGTCATCGATGCCGCGCGCAAAGCGGTAATAGGTGCTACCCATCTTTCCAAACTCACGCACCAGGTCGATCTCCTCCCACTGCTTCAAATCCTTCCCCGTCTGAATGCCGAGTGCTTCCATGCGCGCGGCCGTCACTTTTCCCACTCCGAAGAACTTGCTCACCGGCAACTGCTCCACGAACGCCTCGGCCTGCTCCGGCTCAATGACGAACAACCCGTCCGGCTTCTGGTAGTCGGAGGCGATCTTGGCGAGGAACTTGTTGTAGGAGACGCCTGCGGAGGCGGTGAGGCGGGTGCGGTTAAAGATCTTCTGCTTGATCTCGCTGGCGATGAGGGTCGCCGAGCGGTTGCCTTTGTGGTTGACGGTGACATCGAGAAACGCCTCGTCGAGCGAGAGCGGCTCCACCTTGTCGGTAAACTCGTGGAAGATCTGCATGATCTGGTTGGACAAATTGCGGTAATGATCGAACCGTGGCATGACAAAGATCAGCTGGGGGCACCTGCGCAGTGCCGTGACGGAGGGCATGGCGGAGTGGATGCCATACTTCCGTGCCTCATAGCTGGCGGCGGCCACCACGCCCCGTTTGCCTTCATAGCCCACAGCGACGGGCTTGCCGCGATAATGGGGATGGTCGCGCTGCTCGATGGAGGCGTAGAACGCATCCATATCCACATGGATGATCTTCCGGTTCATAAGGACAAATATAAGGGCAATTTGTTACATATCAAAGGGAAAGGAAAATTATCTGCACATCCCGTTCAGGATGATCACGGGGTCCCGTCACCTTTTCATTTATCGAAACCGCCCGCGATCTCTTTACGCTCCCAAGATACGTTTGCAAACCATCTCGGCGCTGATCACCGCCATGGGGAGTCCTGCCCCCGGCGTGGTGGAGGCACCCACGTAGAAGAGGTTGCCATACTCCTCGTCGAAGTTTTTCGGCCGGAGGGCGCCGATCTGGCTCAGCCGGTGTGAGAGTCCCAGGCCGCTCCCCATGTAGAGGTTGAACTGCTTCTCCCACTCCTGCGGGGTGTAGATGGTGCGGGTGACAATGTGGGGCATGATATCGATGCCGATGCGTTTGGAGAAATCGTTCAGGATGCTGTCGACAATCTCGTCGCGGTCGCTCCAGTCGGGCTTGTACTGCAGGCTGGGCACAGGGCAGACGATGAAGAGGCTCTCGCAACCCTCAGGTGCACATTCGGGATTGTGCTTCGAGACGGCATTCACATAATAGTAGGGCTTCTGCAGGGAGTCGGGGTTCTTCAGCACGTTGTGGGCGTATGACTCGAAGTTGGTACCGAGGAAGTAGTTGTGCAGCTCCAGGTCGGGCAACTTACGATCGATGCCGATGTAGATGGTGAGGTAACCCATCGTCCACTCCATCTTGAGGAGCTTCGCCTCGGAGTACTTCTTCCGCTGCAGCACCCGCCCCCGGAAGAGGGCCGCATCGGCGTTGATCAGGAAGAGATCGCCCCCGTAGTGGTTGCCCTCGCTGTCGGTGAGCTGTGTGATGCGGTCGCCCTCCGCCTCTACTGCCGTAACCTCGGTGTTGTAGCGGAAGGTGGCGCCCCGCTTTTGCAGCGCATCGACCATCCCTTCCACGATGCGGTACATGCCACCCTCCACGTTGTGGTAGCCATCGTGCCGGAACTCGGTGTAGGAGAGGAGGCTGTAGATGGCCATCGTGTCGAAGGGGGTGCGCCCCAAGAAGAAAGCCACCAGCGAGATGATCTGCCGTGCCTCCTGCGAGTCGAAGTATTGTTTTACGTGCTGCCAGAACGTCTTCATCAGCACGGGGATGTGCTGTGGGTTGACCCTCATCAGTGCGGCAAAATATTCGAGGTAATTATCGAAATTGCTGCGGATCACAATGTCGAACGTGTCGTGGAAGAGGGCAGCCGACTTCTTCAGGTAGCGCTCCATCTTGGCCTCGAAGCCGGGTTCGATGTCGCGAAACTGCTCCGCCAGCTTTTTGATATCCTTGTGCAGGTGGAAGCTGCGTCCTTCGGGGAAGTGCACCGAGTAGAGCGGGTCCAGCTCCACAAAGCGAAAGGGCATCTCTACGCCACACAGCTTCATGAAGTCGGTGAAGACGTAAGACATGCTGAAGAAGCTGGGGCCGGTGTCGAAGGTGAACCCCTCCTTCTCGATGCGGTTGAGCCTTCCCCCGGGGCGGTTATTTTTCTCGATGAAATGTACCTCATATCCTTTGCTTTGCAACAACAGTCCGCTGGAGAGGCCTCCCAGTCCGGTGCCGGTGATGATCACTTTTTTCTTCATTTGATATCATGTTTTTTGGTGAATGCGGGGTAGAGCTCATCCCTCACCCAGGTGAAGCCGGGAGCGAGGGAGAGCACCTTACGGTAAAAGCTGTCGGCCATGTCGATGTTGCCGGTTTCCTCGTATGCTGAAGCTATCTGCACCAGCAGCGCCAGGTAGTTCCAGTCGCCTCTGCCATTGGCTGCCATCAGCCGCTCGGCACGGAGGTAGTGTTCGATGGCCCGCTCTTTCGAACCACCGAAGAGAGGGGGCATGAAATAATCGATGTTGCCCAGCTGGATGTAACCCAGCGCATTTCTGTCGTCACCGGCTACCGATTCTTTCGCGGCATCCAGGCTTTTAGGCCCCAGCCTCGGTGCCTTGAGGTTGGCCAGGCCGATCTGGAACCCGAGGTAGGCCGATTCATAGGCCTGCAGCAGGGGAAGGCGATGGTTCGCTTGTTTCAGTCGTTCGATCCGCTCCAGGCTGCGTTCCAGGTAACGCTTTGCCTCGCTCTTTCGTTTGTTGCCGATGCACCAGCCAATGTAGCCATACTCATAGTTGAGCAGCTCCAGCTCGCGCTCGTTGTCCTTGCCTGCCTCGGCATGCATGGCGTCGATGGTTGTCTTCCAGGACGCCATGTCGTTGGTCAGGTAGGCCTGGTAGATGGTCTCTTTCTCACCGGCCGTTACGAGGGTGATGCAGAGGGTGATGAAAATCAATAAAAACAGTTGTCTGATCATATGTTTCTTCCTTTCCAGCGGAACGTTTTTTTTCTTTTGTTGATGAGCGAGCGAAAGATAAAGACTCCCAGCATCAGCTGTTGTGGCAGGAACAGCAGGAGGTTGTCGCCCACCTTCATACCGGCGGTGAGTGAGGCGGCGATGCGGGTGAGCAGCGTGGCAGCGAGCCATAACCAGAGCCAGTCCCATCTTCCCGTCAGGAGGAAGGCAACGAAGCCGAGGGTGGTGACCAGCCAGTAGAGGATTGCTGCCGACGATGAGTTGCCAAAGAAGTAGGTGACATTCTTTGAGAACCCTTCCACCGCCTCCGGCAGGGAGTGATACATACGGCAGCGTACGTCACGTTCACCCGTAAGGCAGCTCACCCGACGGCGTAGCCGCTTCAGGTGGCGGGCAATCTCGATATCCTCGGCACGGCTCTTCCGAAACTGACGGTGGGGCTCCAGCTCTTTGTAGGTCTCACGCCGGAACAGCATAAACTGTCCGTTGGCGGCGGAGAGCGAGGGGAACTTCGAAAGGCGCACCAGCGGCAGCGGCAGCAACGTGAGCAGGATGAGCTGCATATTGGGTACGGTGATCTTCTCGCCCAGGGTGTGCATCTCCTGGGTGGGGAAGATGCTCATCAGGTCGCACCGGTGTCGTAGCATGTATTGCAGGGAACGGTCGATCACCCCCTCTCTCACCCGCACGTCGGCATCGAGAAAAAGGAGGTAGTCACCCGTAGCTTCCTGTGCCAGGCGGTGGCAGGCATGGTTCTTGCCGGACCAGCCATCGGTCAGTACGCCGCTGCGGATCAGCCGGATGCGCGGATCACGGGCGGCAAAGGCTTCTACGATCGCAGCGGTACGGTCGGTGGACTGGTCGTCGCAGACGATGATCTCCAGTATCCTGTCGGTGATGGTGGTGAGGTCGACCAGCAGATTACCGATATTCGCCTCCTCGTCGCGTGCCGGGATCAGTAAGGAGAGGGTTGGATCTTTCTTTGACGCGGTAGTCGTTATGTTGTCTTCACCGTTTGTATTGCGCTCCGGAAGTCGTTCCCGGAAGAGAAGGTTGACCAGCGCAACCAGCAGTTGCAACAGCGCAAAGGCAAGGATGATGCAGGCAATATATTCCATCATTCGGTTCGGGCAGTTTGGGTGGTGAGACAATCGGCATAAAACCGGTTATAGGCTTCTTCAAGAGCTTCGATGCGGAACGGTCCGTCATAGTCGCGCAGGTAGATGTATAATGAGGGCTTGGGATGCGCCAGGTAGTCGATCATGTTGACCGACATCAGCAGCTGCACCGCTCCTTCCCTGCCCTGCAGGATGCGCTCGATCCCTTTTTCAAAGCGGAAGCTGCTGCAGTAGAGCGACTGCAACCTGCCCTGCGGGTAGATCAGCACCATATTGGCCGGGTCGTGCAGCAGCGATGCGGCATACTGCAGCGATTCCAGCACTTCGCGACTTTTCCTGTTGACCGAGAAGGCGCCGGTATAGTTGAAGAAGCGGAAGCGGAGCAACTGATCCTCCTGCATCATGAAATGAAACTTGCGTTTCAGCACCTCCAGCTTGAGGTACATTGCCCAGAAGCCATCCCACCAGCCGGTATGATTGCCAATCAGCAGCAGCGGCTTTCCCATATCGGTGAAAGTGCCCTCTATCGTCACCCGGTGGAAATGGTGCTTCAGCAACCAGCGGGTATAGTGCTGGAAGAAAGGGTAGATGAAAAAGTGGTGCTTTGAGCGGAGCATCGCGGTGTTGTATGGTTTTCTGATGATTTAATTCGATATGAAAATATGCTGTTCCGTATTGGTTCAGTTGAGCAGCAGGATCGATAGAAAGAAGAGCGTTTGCACCACAAAGAGAGGCAGTGCCATCCTGTTGTGGTCGCGTACTTTCATTACATAGCGTACTGTATGGAAGATGACGGCCAGCAGGCCCCACATCAGGTAGTTCTGCAAGGGGATGATATCGTTTTGCCATGACCACATGTCCATCTTGGGGGCTACCTGCTCGAGGATCAGATCGTACCCCACCATCAGCAGCGAGGGCAGGATGATTCCATTGAGCAGGTTACGCTTTAAAGGTGTGAAGATGGCGGAGGTGAGGTAGATCATCAGCACCCAATTGAGTCCGATGAGCGGCGGTGTGCCCCATATCTTCGGCCCCAGACCGCTGCCATAGAGGTAGCTGCCGAAGAGCAGACCGGTATTGACACCCCACATCTCCACCAGGAAGCCGGCGATGAAAACGAAGAGGTAAAAGAGCATCCTGCTGAGCTGTCCTCCTTTGCTTCGATCGCGGTCGCAACAGAGGAGCAGTGCCAGCGAGAGCAGCAGCACCAGCGGCGTCAGAAACATGAAGGTGCCATGCGTGAGGGGGATGCTGAATCCGGCAACTCCCACGGCATAGATCACCGCGATGCGGCGGATCATCTCTTTCTCTTTGATGGTATATCGGGGCATTTTTTAGCTTTCAGCGATCAGCGGTAAGCTTTTCCTGGTTCCTGGTTTACAAACATCGAACCATGAACTGTGAACCGATCGAATATCATCTTGAACCACTCAGTAAAACATTCGGGATGCTGTTTCATCTCCTCCTGCAGGACATCGGGAGAGAGATAGCGCCATTCATCCACCTCATCGGGGTGCGGCTGTGGCAGTTCGTCGCTGGTGAGGGAAAAAACCCGGTCATACTCATACTCGGTCAGATCCTCACCCACCTTTGCCTGGTAAACAAAATCGAAAAGATGCACCAGTGCCTCGCCGGCATCGATACCCATCTCCTCCTTCAGGCGGCGGTGTGCAGCTATGGCATGCTCCTCTCCCGGGTAGGGATGGGTGCAGCAGGCGTTGGTCCAGAGGCAGGCGGAGTGGTACTTGCCGGCAGCACGGCGGTGCAGCAGCCAGTCGCCGGCAGAGTTGAAGACCAGCACCGAGACGGCACGGTGGAGTGTGGGGTGGCGGTGCGCTTCCAACTTATCCATGGTGCCGACAGGGTTGTCATGCTCGTCGACCAGCTGCACCAACAGTTCGTTATCTCTCATACGATTTCCATATGTAATTTATGTTTGACCACAGTACCGGAGAGCAGCCAGAACTTTTCGGAATTGGGCACACGGATGCGGCGGGTGAGCAGCTCACCTGCGGGGGTATTGCGTATCTTGTCAAGCAGCCGCAGGTAGTACCGGTAGGCGGTATGCACCGCCAGTCGCGAACTTTCGGGCAACCGGCGGATCCCCTTGAGCGCCTCAGCGAAGTCGGCTTCGATATCGCGAACCAGCTCCTGCTTGGTCGGTTCATCGAACTGTTCCATCGAGAAACCGGGGAAATAGACACGGCCCAGCTCAAGCACATCCTGCCGCAAGTCACGCAGAAAATTAACCTTCTGGAAGGCAGAGCCCAGCCGCATGGCAGGTGCCACCAACTCACTGAAGAGACGGTCGTCACCGTCGCAAAAGACACGGAGGCACATCAGTCCCACCACATCTGCTGATCCGTAGATATACTGTTCCGCTTCCAATCGTGTGGTATATACCTTCTTATCCAGGTCGGCCCGCATGCTTGCAAGAAAGGCACGGATGTAAGCATCGTCTATATGGTAGCGATTGACCGTGAGCAAGAAGGCGTGGATCACCGGATTGGAGCTGACCCCCTGCTCCAGGGCGAAGTCGTAGTCCGCCTCGAACCGGTCGAGCAGTGCCCGCTGATCCTTTCCGTGGAATGAGTCAACAATCTCATCGGCCAGCCTTACAAAGCCGTAGATGCCGTGGATCGCCTCCCTGACGGTGGGCGGGAAGAGTTGTGTGGCAGAGTAGAAGGAGGTACTGTAGTGCCGGGTCACCTCGCGGCTCATCCCAAAAGAGAGCGCCCGGTACTTGAGGAATCCGCTGTTTTCCTCGATCATTGTTCAAAGGTTGGTTAAGGTTGGTATGGTTCCATTTGCTTTTGATGACCCCGGCAAATGTAACAACATTTTTCGAATTTCCACACGAAGAGCGGTGATTTTGTGGATAACAGTGGAATTTAACTGATGGCTGGTTTGATGTTCCTGAGATGCATATAATTTAACTTCTTAGTAAAAAAATGGTTTTGGTGCGGTTATCGAGGGAGTATCCCCATCCACAAATGGCCAGTCGTTCTCCCACCGTACCCGGTCGAGCATCAGCACTCTTCCTTTGGGGTTGGCCACCGAGACGGCATGATAGAAGATCCAGTCGTTCCCTTCCGCATCCTGCACGATCTCAGAGTTGTGCCCCGTTCCCACAAACCGGTCGTTCTTCCCGATCAGCACCTCGTGATGGTTCTCCATCATGGGTCTTCCCTCTTTGTCGTGATAAGGGCCAAAGAGATTATCTGCACGTCCCACTACGGTGGTGTAGGTGCTGTTAAGTCCCTCACAACAGGAGCCAATGGAAGCAAACAGATAGTAATAGCCATTCCGCTTGTGAATGTAAACCCCTTCGTAGGCAGTTCCGGCCACCTGCCGTTTTTCGGCCCCCTCCTTCACCGTGAGGCCGTCGTCAGACAGTTCAATGGCGTAAATGCCACGAAAACTGCCCCAGAAGAGGTATTTCTTCCCCTCTTCTTCCATATAAAAAGGATCAATGGAGTTCTGCACCCCGATTTCGTTGCTTCGAAAGAGCTTCCCATGATCCGTGAAAGGCCCTTCGGGACGGTCGGCCGTAGCAACTCCGATGCCGCACGTCCATTCTCCGCCCCAGACCGACATGGAGTAATATAGCAGGTACTCCCCGTTGACAAAATTGATGTCAGGAGCCCACAGTCCACCGCGGGGTTCAAACGTGGGACGTGTAGCATCGGTGAAGGCGGTCCCCAGCAGCTCCCAGTTCACCAGGTCTTTGGAGCGGTGGATGGGTGTGTTGCGGATATCTTCGGTGGCGTAGAGATAGAAGTACCCATCATCCGCCTTGATGACTGCAGGATCGGGCAGGCTGTAGTTCACCACGGGGTTGCTGTAATGGTTATCCGGCTCAGGTGTTGTCTCAGCTGGTATCTCCTTTGATTTACAGGAGGCCAACACAAGCAGCAGCGCCGGCAGCAAGATTAATCGCTTAGAATATTGCATATCTCCTGATTCACCTTCTTCACCCGCGCCTCGTCCACTTTCACCAGTTCACGGTCGTAGGTCATCAGGCCGTTCACCTCAATCTCCACATCGGTCGTCTGGGTATAAACCGCTGCGGAAAAGCCATGGAGGATCAGTTGTTTCAGTTGTTCGGCATATTTCACATATTCATCGGTCACCTCTTTCGAGCTGTTGAACTGCACGTATCCCCAGTTGCGGTTTGGTTCCCAGAGATGTTCCTTATTTGCCCAGCCGATACCGCCATACTCACCCAGCACGGTGGCACGCTGTGCGTCATAAAGATAGAGTTCAGGATGTGGGTAGTTGTGCAGGTCGAGCATATCGCCTACAGGATAATGGTTCCCTCCACTGGCAGGATTCACCAGGCGTGACGGGTCATACTGTTTGGTCCATTCAACAATCTCTTTGGTCTTAAATTGTCCCCACGCCTCGTTAAAGGGTACCCACACCCCGACTGAGGGATAGGAGTATAGATAATCGATGATCTCTTTCCACTCTTTCCGGTAGTTTGCTTCTGATTCGGCCGTACGCATGCTTTCGGGACCTTTGAAATAATCACGGCTGTTCCATCCCGGGCCTCTGTCGCCGCTGGGCATATCCTGCCAGACGATGATGCCATGACGATCGCAATGGGTGTACCAGCGTGCCGGCTCCACCTTCACATGCTTGCGAATCATGTTAAAGCCAAAATCTTTGGTCTTCATGATGTCATACTCCAGCGCTTCATCGGTAGGAGCGGTATAGAGCCCGTCGGGCCACCAGCCCTGATCGAGGGGGCCGAACTGAAACAGGTCTTTGTTGTTAAGCTGCAGTCGTACAATGCCCTTGTCGTCACGTTTCGTGGAATACTTGCGCATGGCCGCATAGCTGTTTACCTTATCAAGTTGCCGGGTTCCCTCCCACAAGGAGATCTCCAGATCATACAGGGTGGGACTGTCCGGCGACCAGAGTTTCATGTTTTCGGGCATGGCTATCTCCACAGGCAGGTTGTTGATGGATTGCGCGGTTGCGATAACCTTGGCACCCTCTTTTACGGTCACCTCTATCCTGCCCGCGGAGGACGCGCCACCCACCAATGCCTCTACGGAAAGCGTCTTTTTATCGATATCGGGCGTAATCCTGATATTTTCGATGTATTTCTCCGGCACCGGTTCCAACCAGACCGTCTGCCAGATCCCGGTTACCGGTGTATACCAGATACCTTCCGGCTTATTCACCTGCTTACCGCGCGGCTGATACCCCTGATCTGTGGGATCCCATACTTTCACCACGAGGCTGTTTTTGCCGCTTTTCAGCGCAGGTGTGATATCAAATGAAAACGGGGTATAACCGCCGGTGTGTTGCCCCACCTTCACATCGTTGACCCATATATCGGCTTTCCAATCCACGGCACCGAAATGGAGTAATACGTTTTGATTTTTCCATTTGGAAGGCACCGTGAATTCCCGATGATACCACAGCTCATGATCCCTGCCTACCCTCTTTTGTACGCCCGATAGGCTCGATTCAACCGCAAAGGGAACGAGGATCTCTCCGTCGAAGCCGGCCGGTTTTTGTTTACCTGCAGGCAGGATGGCATAGTTCCACAGGCCGTTGAGGTTTTGCCACTCGGATCGCTCCATAATCGGCCGGGGATATTCAGGCAGCACGTTGTTCACATCGATCTGTGAGGCCCACCTTGTTTTGATCTTGTCTCCCGCAGGCTGCCACTGTGCAGAGAGATTGAAAATTAAAAGAAGAGTAAATAAGGATGTCACAATTGTTCTCATAAAAATTATTTTAGGGTTTATATTTTGAACGATTATTTTTTCGTCAGTTTGTGTGTATGGATTTTTTTAAATGCTCGTTTTATTTTACGAAAATAGCCTTTAATCTATCTTGTTTTGATTACAAACGCGTCAAAAAATAGCAATTTCTTCTCAAAGTCACCCTTGTTCCTGAAAATCCTTCGGAAGAATGCCAAATTGCTGCTGAAAACATTTGGCAAAGTAGGAAGGAGAGTTGAATCCCACCATGTAGCAGACTTCGTTTATTTTGTAATCATCCTGTTTCAAAAGCTGAGCCGCTTTTTTGAGCCGTTCCACCCGGATATATTCATTGGGTGTCAAATCCAATATCCCTTTTACTTTCCGGTAAAAACTTGCACGGCTCATGTTAAAACGTTCTGCCATCTCCTCTACATTGAAATCAGCGTCGGAAATATGCTCATGAACTACTTCATTCAACTTTTTAATGAATGTTTCGTCCGATTTGGTAAGTGCCACGGTCGCTGCACCTATGAAAGGGTGTTTCAGAAATGTTTCGCGCAGCTTCTCTCTGCTACGCAGCAAGTTGCTTATGCGTGCAAGCAATACTTCCACAGAAAAAGGCTTTTCCAGATAGGCATCTGCCCCGAGTTCATATCCCTGCACTTTGGATTGTGCCATCACCTTTGCGGTGAGCAGGATCACGGGAATATGACTGTATTCGATATCCGATTTCACACGTTCAGTAAAGGCAAACCCATCCATTTCGGGCATCATCACATCCGCTACAATCAGGTTCACACTCGATTTTTTCAGTTGATCCAAAGCCTGGATGCCATTTTCTGCGGTAAGAATATGATAATGGGCAGAAAGAAATTTCGCTTCAAATTGAAGTAACTCCACATCATCGTCAACCAATAAGACGGTAGCCTTTTTTCTTTGATGATCCGCACCCTTCTCAATCCTGATCTCTTTCCGCTCCTGCTGATGGATTGAAGTCTCCTCCCCCTGCTGTACATTTCCTACCGGCAGTTTCAGATGGAACCGGTTATAGTTGCCCGTGTTCTCAAGGGTCAGGCTTCCGCCATGAAGTTCGGCCAGTGAACTGGCCAATGCAAGCCCTATTCCCGTTCCGGAAATGTTCTTTTCCTCCCCGTCATCGATCTGCACAAAAGGTTTAAAGATTTCTTTTTCATAGGCTGCAGGAATCCGTTCTCCGTCATTGATCATCATCAGATGAAATTCCCTGATTTCATTTTCACTGATATTTGCTTCCAGGCGGACATAGCGATCACAAAACTTCAGGGCATTGTTCAAAAGATTGCTGACGATCTTCAAGAAAGCCTCTTTGTCCAATTGAACAAACAGATCCTGTTCTGCCAGGTCTGTCTCCAGGGTGATATTTTTCTGTTTTGCCAGCGGTGTAAAGCGAATGATGGTTTCCCGGATCAGTTGAGTCACGTTCTGTGTCTGAAGAGTTAACAGATAGGCCTCCGATTCCGTTTTCCGGAAGTCGAGCAGCTGATTGGTAAGGTTGAGCAGCCGGTCTGTGTTCTTGCTCATGATCAACAGATTATCCTTCACGTTCTCAGAGACCTCCTCCGTCATCAATACATGATCCAGGGGCGCCTTTATCAGGGTCAGGGGGGTACGGATCTCATGCGCCACGTTGGTAAAGAAATTGATTTTGGACTGGTACAACTCCCGCTCTTTCAGTTGCTCAAAATCTTGCATCTGAGCCTGTTGCCTGAGCCTGTTGCGTACATTCAGATAGCGTATCAGGAGATAGGTACCCATCAAAAGAAGCAAAAAATAAATCGAAAAAGCCAGCCGGGTACGCCAAAAAGGAGGTTTAATCCGGATGAAGAGCGTTTTCACATCTTTGATGGATCCTTTGCCGTTTTCTTCGGCAATCCCCAAAACAAGTTTATAATTACCGGGGTTTAAGTTTGAATAGACAATGGCCCGGTTACCGGCTGCGGGGATCCAGGTATTATCAAACCCCTCCAGGATATAAAAAATCTGATCGGTGTCGGCACCGGCATAATCCAAACGGGCAAAATTGATGCTGAAAGAGTTCTGATCATAGGGCAAGGTGAGCGCATCCGTATAGATCATGCTCTTTTTCAGGGGTGATTGATTGCCAGCCGGACTTATTCGCTGATTGTTGACAAAAAGGTCGGTAAAATAGATGGGAGCATTGGGCGGAGTCTCTTTAAAGCCGTTGGGGTTGAAACGTACAAATCCATCCAACGAACCAAAATAGATGATCCCATCCCTGGTTTTATAACTCGATTGGTAGTTAAACTGATTTGTTTTCAGCCCGTTGTTGAGCGTATAGTTTTTAAACGTTCTTCTCTCCGGATCGAACCGTACCAATCCGGAATTGGTGGATAACCAGAGTAAACCGTTGTTGTCGTCCACAATCTGATAGACCACATCGTTCGGCAGCCCATGAGAGCTGTCAATGGTTGAAAAAGTCTCACTTTCCCTGTCGAAGAGCCCAAATCCTCCGCCTTGTGTTGCGACCCATAATCTTCTTTTACTGTCTTCATATACAGCGGTGGTTTTATTATATGGCAAGCTTCCGGGATCGGAGGTGTTATGCACAAATACCTTCCATTCATTGGTTGCCGGATTGAACCGGTAAAGTCCGTCCAAAAAGGTAGAGATCCAGATAAAGCCATGGCTGTCCTCAAAAATATCCTGAATCGACATTCCTTTCAACTTTTCAACCCGATTGAAGTGATCATTTTTCTCATCATAGATATCCACCCCGGATAAAGTACCTACCCACAAAACCCCCTGTCTGTCTTTACACAGGGCAAAAGGACTGTTCTGACTGATGGAATGCGGATCGTCAGAATGCGTATAGGTAACCAGTTTACCTGTTTGAAGGTTATACCTGTTCAATCCCTTGGAAAAAGCGCCTATCCACAGATCATCGCCATCGTTGTACAGGGCGTGAATATTGGTGTATAATGTTCTTAATGGCGGAGGCAGAGGAAGGAAAGATCCGGTTTCGGGATCGAAGAGGTTAATTCCTCCATCTTCCGTACCAATCCAGATATTCCCGTTTGGAGCAGCACAAAATTCCCTGACCCGTTTACCGTTTAATCCATTGTTACCGGCTAACGGGTAAAACAGCTCGAAGCCATTCTGCTGATTGGAATAGTAATCCACCCCGCCAAAATAGGAGCCGACCCATATACCTCCGTCCCGGTCCTTGTAGATGGAATATATGGCGTTATCTGACAATGAGTCATAAACAGTCCCGTCGTGACGCAGGTTAATCACCTCTTCCGTATCGGAATGATAAATATAAATCCCCGACTCAGTCCCTATCCAAAGGGTATTGGGATCGATCCTTTCGATACACCGGACGAATATAGGTTCACCCCGGGCGTCCTTTTCCAGTAAGATGCGATGTGTTTTATTGATGGTGTTGATCGCGATTAAGCCTTTTTGGGAGGTAGCAACAAGCAGCACGTTCTGCTGATCCATCATCACATCCGAAACTTCGCCCACGTGAGACATCAGTGTCTCGTCATCTTCCAGATTATAGCGGGTAATTTCCTTTGTTTCCTTGTTGATATGAAGGAAGGGGGATGAGTAGGGAAATACCCAGACCCCTTTGTCGTTATCCGCACATAAACTGACCATTTTCATTCCGTCCTTCACCAAGGGAATTGCATAAAAATGAAGCGCTTCATCCGCAAGACTGTAATGATAGATTCCTTTGCTTTCAACTGAGATCCAGATGTCACCATCCTGGTCTGCCACCATTTCAGTGACAACTCCGATCACGGAGTCATTTTCGGCCGTCACGGCATTAAAACGTTGAAATTCCTCCTGGTGCACCTCATAGATATACACCCCATCCTCAGTCGCCACCCAGATGTTATCATGCTTATCCTGCAATATGCGGTGAAAAACATTGTCTGTCAGCTTTCCATTGGGTGAAAATTTAAAGACTTTAAATGTGGTGCCGTCAAACCTGTTCAACCCATCTTTGGTACCAAACCACATGAATCCCTGGTTATCCTGAAAAATAGATCGTACCGTGTTCTGTGACAGGCCATTGTTGATGTTGTAATGTTTAAAGGAATAATTTGTGTTGCCATATAATCCCCCGCCGCTCAGGAGAAGCAGAGCCGATAGCAACACAAAAAATAGATTCGTTTTTTTCATTGAAGCGCTCAAAATCTGAATGTCGTGACAATTATCGATTGAATGATACGGAATAGGGTCTATCTTCCGGCCTTATGCCACGCTTTTTATTGGGTTGATCATCCATTTTCATGGTCAAAGTCCCTCCTTTCGCTATATCCTCATAGCGGATATAGTTTTTTGTATGGATTTTACCGTTCAATTCGGCCGACTGAATATAAACATTTTGTGCATTGTTCCCTTTTGCCTCAATCACAAACTGTTTCCCATCTTCCATCGTAATGGTTGTTTTTTCGAACAGCGGACTGCCCAGCACATACTGGTCGGTTCCCGGACAAACACTGTAAAAACCCATGGCACTTAACACATACCAGGAGGATGTCTGACCCTGATCTTCGTCACCGGGATAGCCATTTTCGGTGGCATTATACAATTTATGCATCACCTCCCGTAATTTTTGCTGGGCTTTCCAGGGAGCACCGGCATAATTATAGAGATAGATCATATGCTGTATGGGCTGATTTCCATGCGCATACTGTCCCATCTCTGCCATCTGCATTTCTGTCATTTCATGAATTTTATAACCGTATGTCCCCACATTCACCCTGTTGGGTACAGAAAAAACCGAATCAAGTTTTTTTACAAATTGTTCCTCACTCCCCAAAAGATGAATCAACCCTTCTATATCGTGAAATACAGACCACAGATAATGCCATGCATTGCCTTCGGTATAAGGGCCGCCCCACTCAAACGGATCGAAATTGGGAGTCCACTTTCCGTTTTTATCCCGTCCGCGCATAAATCCGACCTGCTTATCGAACACATTCCGGTAGTTGTACATTTGACGCGAAAATATCTCTTCATAAAACGATGAGCCGGTCATTCTTGCCAGGTTATACCCACAAAAATCATCGTATGCATATTCCAGTGTCTTGGCAGTAGCCTCTCCATATTCGGGATAAGGAACGTATCCCAGCGTGAAATATTCTTTCCATCCGTGGCGACCGTTTGATGGTCCCCACGGGCCTTTGTTTGTTGCTTCATGAAAATATGCCTGCAGTGCTTTTTCGGGGTCGAATGTGTGGATACCCTTTGCCCAGGCATCGGCCAACAACGAGATGGCATGATTGCCGATCATGCTTCCCCCCTCACCCGGAAACGACCAGGATGGCAACCATCCACACTGTTCGTATGCATCGAGCAGAGCAGCCACATAACGACCGTGCATGGTGGGATGCAACAGCGCATTGAGTGGAAATTGCGCCCTGAAGGTGTCCCAGAAACCGGTATCAGTGAACATATATCCTTCATGAATTTTTCCGTCGTAGGGACTGTAATAATAAGGGTTCCCGTTTTGATCCATTTCATAGAATTTGCGGGAAAAGAGGCTTGCACGGAAAAAACAGGAATAAAAAGTCGCTTTGTCATCTTCATTATCTCCTTCCACAAAAATGCGGTGTAAATGATCGTTCCATATTTTCCAGGCGGCATGCTTTGTCTGCTCAACTGTTTTGAACTGCCCCAACTCGTTTTTCAGATTGAATGCTGCCTGCTCCGCACTGATATAAGATGATGCGGTCTTAACCTGTACCTTTACCCCCGGATCAAACTCTACCCAGGCGCCAACGCCCTTTCCTTCACCTGCTGTTTCATTAGTCCGATTTTCATTGTTATGGTTCTCCCAGATTCCGTATCGGCGAATGGGTTGATCAAACTCTATCACAAAATGGCTCTTGAAATTTTTATGGGAAAAGCGACCATTACTCACATACCCTACAATCTTATTTTCTTTCGGAATAATCTCTACCCCGCTCATACCTGTATATCCATCCAACACGACAAATGAAGCTTTTCCTTTGGGAAAAGAAAAACGGATATGAGCCCCCCGCTCCACCGGTGAAATTTCTGTCGTGATGCCATTATCAAGCAACACCTTGTAATAGTTGGGTTTCCCTGTCTCATTCGCATGACTGAATTTAGCCGCCCTGCGGTATTGATCAAGTGCCAACGTGCCCGTTACGGGCATCAGCGAAAACACCATATAATCATTGGTCCATGAACTGCATTGATGCGCCTGTTGAAATCCTCTGATTGAGTCTTTCTCATACTGATATTTCCATCCGTCACCATTGACTCCTGTTTGTGGAGTCCAGGTATGCATGGCAAATGGCAGCGCCGTGGTGGGATAGGTGTTTCCTCTGGTAAGCTCGAAGCGCGAGTTTGTTCCCTGCAACGTATTTACATATTGCACCAGATCGGTTTTCTGTGCCGGCAGCAAAAAACAAGTCATCAGGGCAATGAAGAGACTGATGGTTTTATGAATCCTGTTCATTTAATTGATTTTTGGGGTTTAAAAATACTACGTTTGTTCCGGATAAACCGGGAAAAAGCCGCAAAGCGGGAATTGGGTAAGACATAAACAGCATGTTGGTAAAGTTGGCGACCTAAGCGCCTATTTATGGAAGACCGGAAATGCAGAAATCCTTAAACGGGCAGCCCCCATCGGGATGAGTGTGATGTCATCTGTTGCTGTTTCAAATCGCTGATTCTCTTTTATGGGGAGCTCACCCGTAAGGCCATGATCATCCATACTCCATCCGATCAGTTTTTTTCCTTTGGCCCTGATTTCGATGGGTACGGTTTCAACGGTAAACGGGTGATTATCGGATGGCCATGTTGTTTTAATCACCTCAAAATTTTGTTCCAGCGGCAGTGAATCATCTACCACCAATGCGTAGTTCCAATCGCTGGCGGGATAAATTTCATAACTGGGCCACTTTGCAGGATCGGCATTTTTCTGCCACTTGGAATCGCCAATCGCCGTTTCGATACTGTTCACTTTTTCATAATTTTCTTTGATTTTCAGGGAGAAGGTCAGCGGCCCATAGTTGATGCTCCGGCTATCCTGATTTACATGCCACACCGATTGCGACAGCTGCATGGGTACATGCAACACAATTTTATCACCCTTTTTCCACTCCCTTTCCAAACGGACATATTTTCCTGCCACCAGATTTGCGGAGATGGATTTTCCGTTGATCGTGAGCGATGGATTGCTTGTCCAGGAAGGTACTCTCAGATAGAGCGGAAATTCCACCTTACCCGTTGTATTGATTGTGAATCGAATGGACTCTTCAAACGGGTAGTTGGTTTCTTCTGTGATCTCTATGGTTTCACCATTGCCCACTTTCACGCTTGCTTTACAGGCACCATAGATCACTGCGGCGATACCATTATCCGGTGTAGCCATCATGAGATGTTCAATGAAATAGGGCCATCCCTGACCGTGGTTATGCTGGCAACAGCGACTGCTGAACGGGTTCATTGCCAGAAAGGGACCCTTGTTGTCGATTCCGGGGTGATGGTTTTTTGAATCACTGATGGTTTGGTTGGGAGCAGTGATGTAACGCAGCGATTTCATATCAGGCATCATAGCGGCCGGGAAGGAGTTAAAAGCCACATTCTCACAATGCTCTGCCCAGAAGGGATCGCCTGTCATTCTCAGCAGGATCTCGTCCGATGCCATCTGCTCCACAAAACCGCATGTTTCCGTACCCTGACGGGGATCAACATATAACATCCGCGCATTTTCATCGGCCCCAAACATTCCCCCCGGCACTTGTCCGAATGTATTGCGTATGAGGTGATGTACATTGTAGGTTGCAATCAGATCGGCAGAATCTTTGGAGAGCATATACCAGGAGGCCGGCTCCCGGAAGCTCTGGGCAATATTCACATTGTGCCAGTTGGGCAGTGTGGATCGCTGTCGCCAGTTGGCCGTGTTTTTGTGTGTTTTCTCTGCCAGTTCCAACAGAAAAGAATCTCCTGTAATGTTGTACAACCAATAAACACTCAGTAGATTATCACCACCTCGACTGTTCTCCCAGTAATCCTCCAGGAACAGATCATCCGGCAGGTTCAATTGCCATTTGAAATAGTTCGTCATTAAATCGATCACCCGCTCATCACCCGAATAATCATAGTAGGATTGCAGACACCAGATCATGATCATATTACCCCACAAATCGGGTTTTCCGTTTTTCTCAATATAAGGGCCGAAATAACCATCGGCGCGCTGACTATTCAAAACGGCTTCAAGCCATGATTTTGTCTCGTTGATCATCTCCTCATCGCCCAGGATATAAGCCATATCTCCGTACCCTTTCAGCCAATAGGGGACCTCTTCCCAACCGTAATCAGTCCCCGTACCCAGCCAGGCATTGTTCTCTTTATCGAGCCAGGCACTTATCTCTCCCAGTTGTCCGTTCAACCCGTTTTTTTGTAAGGACAATGTTTTCTGCAACCATCCCAATGGCTTAATATCGCCAACAGGGAGTTTGATAAAATGCTGAGGCAACAACGGAGCACGGTTCTGCCTGTAGTTTGCATTGACAGACGCCGTACCAGGCCTCTCCACGATGGTTACATCCGTTTTGCCGGCAGCAAACAGGGTCGCTGCGAGAAGAAAGAAAGTGAGGAAAGAGACTATAAATCCTGTTTTTGTACTGTTCATTTCTATTTATGATCTTTATTCAACTTATTTTCCAGCATTTTCATAAAATATCCACCCACAACAGAACGTGCCTTGAAACCTATTCTTTCCGCAGTAACCGTATTGTGCCAATCACTTAAAGGTACACGTGATGGAGTCTCATCAGCGTATTTGTAAACAGGATCGACCAGCGCGTCAAAGTCACTCCTTTTTCCAGTAAGCGTTGCAGTCCACATGATCCAGTCAGATTTGGTATAGGTAGCTCTATTATCCAGCGGCAATCCATATTCATTCTGCTGCATTCTGTAGTATGCCATCTCTTTTTCTACTATTTGCGGATCAAAGATATTAAATCCTAACAACTTATCCCAAACAATGTTGTACTTTTGGCTCCATGTCCCTGATCTGTCGAATGTAAGTTTGTAATGATCGCCATCATTGGCCATTTGTTCCCATTTCACGGCCATCTCTTTGGCAATGCTCATATATTTTTCTGCTACCTCCGCTTTTCCCAGCATCGATGCGAGTTTGCTATAGGAAGCGATGCCCATAATTGCCTTAATGGATAGATTGGCATTGTGTGCAAGATGCCCGGCAAAGTCATCGGTACAAAGCTGATTTTCAGGGTCTAATCCATGCTCAACCAGATAGTCTGTCCAGGTAGTCAACACTTGCCAATGGCTGGCGGCATAGTCGGCCTTACCTTCCATTGTGGCAATCGCTGCCGTCGTAATAAGCATATTTCCCGACTCCTCCACCGGCATATCCCCGCCATAGGTCTGTCCATTGGCAAGAGGATAGGTGCCCACGTCATGGGCTGCAAAAGGCTTGGTCCATCTCCCGCTTTCGCTGTAATAGAAAATCGGGTTCATCATCCCTTTTACCAAATCGGGATTATAAATCAGAAATAAGGGGGAGGAGGGATAAGTTATATCCACCGTACCAATAGAACCATTGCTGTTGTTCTCTTTCGAGAAAAACAGGAGCGTTCCGTTTTCATCCTTTACCAACTTGTGGGCAGCTATCGCCTGGCGATAAGCCAGGGCACACAGTTCGGCATATTTTTCGCCACCTGCTTCCACCGCATCGGCCATCATGGTTCTGTTAAACAGATCACATTGCTGCATGATAGCGGCATAATCTTCCGCAGCAGTGTGAAATGCCTGATAAATATCTGTTTTTCCGTCATTGGTCCAGTAGCCTTTCAGGTTTTGCCCGAAATACTGAATCGAATATATGTCGTCGTAACCCAGCATGATGTAGCCGGCAGTATGATCGTCCGACACACGCCCCAGATCTTTGCTGTATGCCAGAACCGTCATCTGTTGATTAATTTTTCCAGGTAACTTTTCCGGTTGCTGATCCTGAATCCGGCCTGTCGTCTGGAATGATTTTTTGGTGTCCCAATAATCGCCGAAATTGATCACGGCCGTTTTCTCCTTATTTCCGGCGAGGTAGAAATATCCCCAGTCGATGCGCACATCATCGCCTTTCTTTTGCAGGACAGGCTGCTCGATGGTTCCTGTTTTAAGAAATGTGAGATTTTCTTTTTCTATTTTTTCATAATCAACAGGCTGACTAACATTGTTAACCGCCCATTGGGGTGTCGCTTCGAAGTAGATTTGCACATCATGCGAGGCCTCATCTTTTGAACGTACCTGATAAGAGACGTAACTCACAGGACGTGACATCAGCGCCAAATTATCCATCAGTAAGGGTGTAGTGAAAATCAGATCCAGATCAACGGGACCGCAATCAAAAGTATAAATGGTTTGTGTGGGCAACACGCTGGCAGACTTCTGCACCGCTGTCCGGATAAACGATTCTTTATCGGTCACTTTCTCATACAGCCCAAAATCTACGTACCCCCCTCCGGTTCTGTTATGACAATGCGCAGTAATGATATTTTCGCCTTTTTTGAGGGTAGCTTTCACCTTGTCCGGCAGCTCTTGCTGTATATCATATTTCCAGGAGTAATCGGTTCCTACGACCTGCACGCCGTTGATATACAACTCAAAAATATCATCGTGCGAATAATGCAGATAGACATCCTTTCCTGCAAGGTCATCTTCTAAATAAAAAACTCTTCTGATCCAGATATCTTTGGTATCCCAGAGAGTGGATAGGTTCGGTTCATTTTGTGTGCCGAAAGCAGCAGTACCTGTTTTCCAGGAAGCATCATTGAAATCGATGGATTTCCATCCCTCACCATTGGGCTTTTCGAAGGTATATTTTCCTTCCCACTTTTCCTCATGTACCGAGGGGAGGAGTGGTTTGAGCGGTAGCTTCTCCACCCCCATAAACCGATAAACCTCTCCATCTACCCGCAAGGCACCCAACAACGGAAACTCTTTTTCTGTCCAGTGTCGCACCTGATCATCATACAGCTTGTCGGCATTGGACCATGCATTGAAATAAGGATCAACAGTGACCAAGGGATAGGCAGGTGGCCTGAGTTGCGTAGTAAGGTCAGTAGCAATGACAGGAACTTCATCTTTTACTTTCGTACAGAAAGACATGTTTGCGATCATCAAGAACGCAAAAATAAATGGAAAATTAACTTTGATCATTTTTTATTTTTTTATAATCAATTTATTCAATATGAGCATCTCTCACCCAAAAAGGAGTATTGAAATTCGGGTCGATATATAATTCATCTGCATCGCCGGCTTTTCTAAATTCCACTGAGCTGATATACATCTTTCTGGGATGAATTTGGTTGAGGCTGTTGTGTGCATGAAACACAATTTTCCAATCTCCCTTTTTATCTTTGAACATGGAGCTGTGCCCTACCCTTACCAGATTTCCTGGTTTCTGCAACAAGGGATTATACGGATATTTAATCCAATCCCCCATGATACTTGTGGCAGTAGCGCAACCGATACCATAAAAAGGGCTTTCGTAACTGTTTGCAGAATATGTCATATAGTACAACCCATTATGTTTGATGACAAAAGCTCCTTCATTAACCCGCGGCCATACCTCCTCCCATTCCTGTGAGACATGAATGCAGGGGTGCATGGTTTCTTTTTTGATAGTCTTCAGATCCTCTTCCAGTTCTGCCACCCAGATATTGAGTCCATCATTAAAGCGGTCAAAAAAGAGATAGGGCTTATCATCGTCGTCAACAAACAAGGTGTTATCAATTGTCTTTTCTCCCTCAATCATGGGTTTATGTTCCTCCTGCCTAAATGGTCCCAAAGGCGAATCGGAGACGGCGACACAGATGTGCTCTTCTGCGGTGTAATACATATAAAACCGATTGTTTATATGATAAACTTCCGGAGCCCAAAACCATTTTTCACCATAAGAATCACTCTTATGTAGTGCAAGATCCGGGACTTTCTTCCATAATTCAAGGTCGTCAGATATCATCACTTCAATCCCATCAGCAGCGCCAGTTCCATATGCATAATAAACATCATCATACAACAAAATAAACGGGTCAGCCAGAGGTACAAGGTCGTCTGAATTTAATTTCTCTCCGTATCGGTGAGAAATTTTACACGATAACAAAGTTATCATTGTCAGGGGAATAAGATAGAGAAATAAAGAAGCTTTTTTTACCATTAAGATTTTAAAATTATCATTGTAATCGAGTAGGAAGAAAATGAAAGTTTTCTTCCTACTCTCGTTTTCCGACCTCTAACACCACCGTATGTACTTACGTGTACGGCGGTTTTCTTAAAATGATGTACGAAACAACCGTTTGTAATTATCGCTTAGGCTGTATAAACCTTGAACGACAAACCAATGGTTGTTCATTCCTATGTTCAATGCAGGGCTGTTGGATAATCGCCACCATCCCTTTCCGCTCAATGCGGTACGCCAACTCAACGTTTTCTCCACGCCTAATGAAACCAGAAAGCGGACAATCCCGATTACTCGTTTGCATTGTTTCAGACGGTAGCACTTCAAACGGCGACGGAGCCACCCCTCGATTTTATCCAATCGGGTTTTCATTCGGGCTAGACGAAAATACTGCAACCAGCCTTGCAATATCGAATTCAACTCTTTTAGGATTTGCTCGAAAGATACGCCCCTGTTTCGACGGGTTATATTTCTGAGTTTGTCTTTCAAGCGTTGTTCGCTTTTATCGCTCAGTCGCAACGTGCCGTTGGCTAGAAAACTGTACCCTAAATACGTTACTTCGGTGCATTTCTTTATCCCGCTTTTCTCCCGATTGACTTTCAGGAGCATTCTGTCCTTTAACATTGGTTTTTACCTTTCTAAAAAACTTATCGGTTTTAAGAATTCTGCCCTTAGCTCCATCTTCATTACAAAGACTTCTACGCTACTATGGCTTCTGCTGATTTCTGTGTAATGGCTTCTGCTGACTTCTGTGTAATGGCTTTGCAGTACCTGTTCGCTCGGAATAGCCTCCACCTATTTTACACAGACCTCCTACGGTAAACTCATACCTCTTTCGCCGTAACTAACACAATTTACTACCCTTGCTTTACGTCCAATTATAGGGCTTTGCTGTCCAATGCCAGCTAACCCGCAAGGTAAGCGTTATATTGTGTTCCTGTTCGTTTGGTCACGGTTTTGTCTCCAACTTCCTTCAGATTCGCCCTCACGAGCGACACCCTTGTCTTTGACTAACGCTTCCTATTGGCAGGCACGTTCGGGACTTGCACGCTAAAAAAGTATGGTATGCGTAGCGCACAATACATAGGAAATCCCTTAAAAAAAAGGAATCTCCTATGTAAAAATCCTTTTATTTACCACTCAATCGCCTGATCCTCGTCCGGAATTTGCGTATTGATAACACGTACGAGTGTCAAAGATCCTCTTACTATGTAATCAATACCTGATCCCGGTACAGAAGTATAATCCGTGTATTCGTAATCAATATTATTGATAATCACATAACGACGCATCAAATAAGGGCGAATGGCATCCATCTCCTCAATAATACGATAGGAAGCTTCTTTTTTGTTTACAAAATTTAACTTCGGGTTCTCAGTGTAAAAGTCGATAACACCTCCGGTGTCGCCACCTGAAAATTTAGCAAATATCTTGTAATTCGCTCGGTCGGTGCGGTCTTCATCGATGGTCCCGGCATAAAAGAATATCGTATTATTATCTACTACATATCCGGTAACATTATTGGCCACAATAGAGCCGCTTCCTTCGTCGCCCTTCACAAAATTCAACAATGCTGTTCCTGAATAATTACCTGAAAAATCATTAAAAGGCAATATTCTCAGAATCGCTTTGGCATAATTCTTACGTGGATGGGGCTTATAACCAGAAGAAGGATCATCAACCACAGTAAGGGGCAATACCCATTTCTGGGACATATCAATACCACGGAAGTCGAAACTGATATCCAACAGGCTAACATCCTCTCCAGCCTTAAAATCTACGGTTTCGGGGAAACTCACATAACCCAACTCTTCTGTTCCCATATCCTGATAAAACAGGTCGGTGCGATGCTGGAAGCGCGCTATATTTAAGGTTTCCAATGTATCAGGATCATGCGCAACTTGCACTTTGATGTTCTGTTGGTTAATCTTTGATCCACTGATAATTACCGGAAGGTGATAATTTGACTGACCTTCACCTATAACATATGTACCATCAGCATTTTTTCGGCTGTAAGGAACGTATACCTCGGTTACTCCCTTGTTATTCAAAGGAGAACGAAAACCTATATAATGGTCATACTGTTCTTCTTTCCACTCATCGTTACATGAAGTCCCTAGCAATACTACTGCCATAAGGACTATTAAAGTATATATCTTTTGCATATATTCCTCTATATTATTAAAATTAATCATAAGAAGTCCATCCCGGCGTTTGGGTCATGCGTTTGTTATGTCTCAATTCGTCATGCCGGATCGGCCAGAAATACAATTTGGGAGAGAATGTAGAAGAGAGATTATAAATGGGTATCACTTGATGAAATTCATCCCTATGCATTTCGTCCATCATCACATTACAACCGTAAATCTGAATGGCTTCTTCCTCTTCCGCATCTTTCCAGCGACGGAGATCGAAATAACGTTTACCTTCACCCAATAATTCTATCATCCGTTCCCGTTTTATAGCTTTACGCAATTCGTCTTTATTAGCATATGTTGAGGCTGTATAGTCAGGCAAACCGGCACGAATGCGCACTGGGTGTACACCTTTCTTTATCTCGTCTATGTCGCGGCTAATAGTATAGGTTGTTGTACCATCCCACGACTCAATGTTGTAAGAACCTTCGAGCTCATTCAATGCTTCGGCGTAGAGTAACAGAATATCAGCATAGCGTATGGCCGGTTCCGCTTTCGTCCTGAAATTACCGGGAGCATCTTCCGGGTTAACATATTTCATTACTCCTATACCGGTACGCAGATGAAATGGAGAGTTCATGAAGCCATTTCCACCACCACGGTAATAGAATGTCTGACGGTGGTGATCACCGGGTTCTGTACGGCTCAGATAATGCCATACGGCACCATTATATGATACGGAAGCATAAAAGCGGGGCTCCCGGTTCGCATATTGCAAAGAGACATCGGGACCTAACGGTGCATAACGCCCCGCGTCCACATCTTCCTGTGTGGTAAAGCCTGTCAAACGTGCAGAACCGTCGCCACGGCCTATCTCCCTGTCTTTTCCCGGAGCATCAGCACCATCATTCATATAGTAGGCATCTACCATCTTCTGCGTCAAGCCGTGCGTATTCCACCCGCCGTAGTCTCGTGGCATCTGGTGTTCAACCAACCGTGCAACCTCTGCCGTATTGTTTACCCTTGAGAAGATCAATTCAGGATTGTCAACAGGGGATGCGGCACCAGAAAATAAATTGCGATAAGATTTGAAAGGATCTATATTTCTCCATCCGTTCGGCCAGTCCTGATTTGAGAAAACAGGATCCGCCGGAGGAACAATTGTCGGGCGGTCATGAGGCCCATTATCGGTAGATGAGAAAGCTGCATAATAGAGGTCATAGACACCTAACTCCATCACGTCTTTTGCAGCGGCAGCTGCTTTCGCCCACTTTTCTTCACTGTAGTCTTGAGAAAGAAGACGTCGTCCTTTGTCATCCACCAATGCCTGTGCAAACTCATCATTGTTACCGTTTGCCAAGGGGCTGGCAGCGAATATCAAGGCATAAGCGCGAGTAGCCAATGCAGCACCTTTTGTGGGACGGGCAATATTCTCATTATCGGTACGTCTAAGATATTGTAACTCGTTGGCTGCTTGCACCATCTCACTGCTGATAAACTCAGCTACCTCTTCGTAAGAACTACGGGGAGTAGCAATATCATCATAACTCTGCGTGTAATCTACTCCTTCATCAGGCATTATTGGCACAGGCCCATATTTACGAAGCAAAAGCCAATAGAAGTATGCACGAACGAAACGGGCCTGACCTTTATAGTCCTGTATTTCTTCCGGCCTCATCGTGCTGTTCATATCGATATTGTGGATAAAAACCGAAGCTTGATAAATACCTTTGTAGCACTGAGGCCAAACCTCATTGTATTCATTTTCATTGTATTCACCCAGCCTGAATTTGTTATAGGAGAGATCCCCTGCATCTTTCGGGTCATATTTCACATCCCTGTCACCAAAATACATGCAATCGTCGAAGACATGAGGGCTACCATCACCTGCTTTGGCGATAATATCCGCACAGGGTCCATTGAGAAACGAATAAGCGTAAGCCAACCACTCTTCAGTGCGATTTCTGTCTGTAAAAACTCTCTCCAAAGTAGTACGGTCTTGAAAATACCTGTCAGAGTCGAGATAGTCAGAACAAGAAGATATTAATCCCATACCAAATAGCGTCAGTAATAATATAGAAAATTTCTTTATCATAATTTTTAGTATTTTATAAGTTGACATTTATCCCAATCGTAAATGACTTTGTAAGAGGGTAATCCTCACCGCGAGGATTCGTCGATTCAGGATCCCACAATTTGAATTTTGACCAGGTAAGAAGGTTGGAGCCGACAATAAAGATACGGATATCATTGAAATGATACCTATTGGCAATCGATTTCGGCAGGGTATATCCAATATCCATATTTTTAAGTCGAAGATAACGACCATCGCGTAACCAGAAAGTAGAACTTTGCTGATTATTGTTATTCCCACCGTAACTCAGACGGGGATAAGAAGCGTTGGGATCTTCATTGGCAGGAATACCAAGTTGTGCCGCAGTTTGCGCATCTACCCAACGGTCCTCAAGTAAACCTTTCATCACATTCCCCCAATCATTCTCACTAAAAGCAAATACGGTTTTACCGTAGATTGGGAAAGTAGATTTACCCGCTCCTTGAAAATGAAAATTGAAATCAAACCCCTTCCATACAAGTGAAGCCCCAAGACCATATATCAGATTGGGACGTGTTGTAGCTCCTATAGCTACCCAGTCCCCACCATTGACAACACCGTCGCCATTGACATCTTTATACTTGATATCGCCGGGTTGTACGGGACCAAAATCTTGTCTGGGACTGTTTCGGATATCATCATAATCTTTGAATAGTCCCAAGGCGATCAAACCTCTTTGCTGATCCACCCGGTATCCCCGCTCATATTGATAGGGATACGCTTTGTTCTCTTCGTCTCTCTCGAGTATTTCATTCTTGCTATAGGTCATATTGCCCCGTAGAGTAATACCTACATCTCCCACTTTTTCCCTTAGTTCAAAGTTTCCATCAAACCCCCTGGATTTGACAGCCCCCACATTGGCTCTTGGATTGCTTTCCAAACCGGTAATTAACGGTAGATAATTACGTGTCATATAAATACCGGTTCGTTTATCGGTAAAATAGTCCACAGTAAGCGAAAAAATGTTATGGAACAACGACAGGTCGACTCCCAGGTCATTTTTCGTGGCTTCCTCCCAGGTGACATTGGGAGATGCAACCTGGGTGTAATGCGTTCCTGCATAGGAGTGCGGATATGAAGCAGTTCCCCAGTTATAACCGGGCACATCTACTTGTTCACCATCATCATTAATGTAGTAATTCTGAATCGTATATAAATAGGGGAACCGTTCATTACCCAAATTATCATTACCTACTTTACCATGCGAGAAACGTATCTTGAACATTTCCAGCCAGTCCTGATTATCTTTGATAAACGGTTCTTCGGCAATATTCCATGCTCCGGAAAAGGCAGGGAAAAAACCGAACTGATGCCCTACCGCAAAATTTTCAGAACCGGTATAACCAAAATTAAAATCAAAGAAATATCGGTATTTCCAGTTATAAGTAAAACGTCCTGCAAGACCTTGATTACGGCGGGCAACGCCGTTTTTTATATCATTGCCAATATTTACTGTTTGCGTAAATGTATCCTGCGTATATCTCAAGGTAACACCCGTATTGTGTGCTTCCCTGAAACTACGTTCCCAACTTAACAACAAGTCTACAAATTCGCGGCGACTTCCGTTGGATCCACTTTCCTGAAACATATCACTTGCACTTGCGACATGATCCCATACCAACTGCCCATCGGGGTTACGGCTTAACGCCTTCCATTGGTCGGGCCAGCGGCGGCGGTTGATCCAGTTACTGTTATTCGTATCGTAACCGAAACGTCCAACAAACCTTAACCCTGGCGTAATGAAATTAAAATCCTGCTCCAAAGTTACATTGGTTTGGAGGTTATTGTCCCAGTTCTCATTATAACCTGTTTGCGTGGCACTTACCCAGGGGTTAGTCCTATTCCCTGTTCCCACTGCCGGGATACGCCCATTGGAATAAAGCAGCGGCGTACTGATGGCATTGTATCCAAAAAGCTCACCCCATACGTCATTATCTCCCAATCCCGGGCTATTACGCTTTGCCAGTGAACCGGATACGCCTACCCTCAGAAGCGTGGTACTGGTAATATCCATATCCACATTCATACGGTAATTCGTGCGCCGGTAATTGGCATTGGTATCATAAACATTCCTTAATGTCTCGTCCGTTTTATACATACCTTCGTCTTCCACATAGCTGGCCGAAACAAAATAGCGCGTAGTTGAACCTCCCCCACTCAGACTTAGGTTGGCGCGATAACTCCAGGCGCCGTCTTTCAAGAGCTCATCCATCCAGTCTACGTTTGGATAGAGATCGGGGTCTAATCCCAAACGGAGTATCTCCAATTCTTCCGGTTGATAGAGGACACCCAAATTACGCGTAACACGTGCTTCGTTGGCCAGCGCAGCATAGGTATTGCCATCCACAAATTCCGGAGTAATGGTGCGGTTATTGTAAGAAGTCTCTACTTTGGCATTGATCTTTACCTTACCAGCCTGACCATGTTTGGTGGTAATCAAAATCACCCCGTTAGCACCTTTAGATCCATAGATGGCGGTAGCCGACGCATCCTTTAATACTGTAAATGATTCGATATCTTCAACATTGACCTCGTTGAGGTTGTTCCGTTCGAATCCGTCCACTAAAATCAAGGCACTATTACTGGCACCGAATGTAGATATACCACGCACCCAGAATTCGGAGGTATTCTTACCCGGCTGTCCGGAACTCTGCATCGCCATGATACCCGGTACATTGCCCGCAAGTACATTAGACAGATTAGAAGAAGGAA
This sequence comes from Proteiniphilum sp., assembly GCA_018433945.1. Lineage (GTDB taxonomy): Bacteria > Bacteroidota > Bacteroidia > Bacteroidales > Dysgonomonadaceae > Proteiniphilum. The sequence goes on from JAHDQF010000075.1 coordinate 49,243, forward strand.
CTCGTGCCAATTCCTCTACTTCCACATTGGTTACAGCACCGGTGACAGTAATTTTTTTCTGCGTACCCAGCCCAGTCACTACCACTTCGTCCAATAAGCTTGCTTCAGCCTCTTCCATCGTTACATTGATAACATATTTATCCTTAACCTGGATCTCTACACTCTTATAACCGAGATATGAGAATACAAGTCTTTGATAAGGTTCAACCTTTAGTTGATAATTACCGTTAAGATCGGTAACAGTACCCAATCCCGGCACATCCATTACAGAGATATTCACACCGATCATCGGTTCACCATGTATATCTGTAACCTTTCCACTTACAGTTACCTTTTCCTGCGCCAGCATATTGAATGAAATACACAACAGCGTGACAAACAGGATCAAATATTTCTTCATATTTTAAATGTGTTTATTCGTTAGATTTTCCTTCTATTATCCCAATCTCATCTTCCGGCTCTTCTACATCACCGTCTTCCTCCTCCATAGAAATGGTACGTATTTTACGTCCTACTGTATCGAGGATATAAAATGTGTTGCTTTCTTCATCATATGCGATTCCCGTTGGATCACGGAAACGAGCCACTTCTCGTAAATCACCGTCTTCGGTGCCCCAAAAATTGTTATCGGCCGCCTGTCCCGAACGTCCACGACCGGCAAAAGTACTCACGATACCTTCTGGCGTCATTTTACGGATAGCATGATTTTGATTGTCGGTAAAATAAAAATCATATATATCGCTCCTTCCCTCAGCTACATATTCGGGATTTTTCACAAATACTCCCTGATAAGGTCTATTCAAGCGGGCACTCGTACCGGCACCGTCCACCCAGGCGGGACTGCGGACCTGTCCTGCTACAACATAAGGGGGAGCAAAACGCTTCTCTTCCCAGTTATAGTCAGACCGTAATATATAGTGCTGGTTAATTACAACGATATAAGCGTAATTTCCAGTAGGATGCATGTGAATCTTAAATTCCCATCCAGTATCCTGGATAGTGAATAACTCCGTATAGTTACCCCCATCCCTGTACGGATTCCAGTTCCCACCGCTGTTGATAGTCTCGAAGTATTTAGATATATCCATACGGAAAACCTGTCCGCGCTCATAGGCATTGAAATACAATTCATTGTTGTTTACCGGATGGAGCGCAGCTCCATTACACTGCATATAACCTGCCAACACTTGAGGTCCTCCCTGATCGGTAAATGTACCATCAGGATTCCGTCTCAAGATAAATACACTGGGACTCGTTCCGGTTCCCCAGCCGGCAAAATCGACAGCTACCAACATATATTCACCATCGTTGGTAAAATCAATACTGCGTAAACGCCAATCACCGAATGAAGAACGATGAAGAGGAGTAGATACTTCCCTTTTCTTCAGGTCCAATAATTGAATGTCAGCACCATCATATACCACATAAAGATGATCGGGATTCAATGGATCGAAAGCCATAACTCCATCATTACGGAATCCGCAGGCAGTCTCGAACGGACCGTCTTTCCAACCTTGATTATCATATTCGTTACGATAACCAACCAACGTACCCACCACCATTTTTCGCTGATAATTAAAAACTTCCTCAGCGATAGCAGTTTTCGCATTGTCTTCTGTGCCCACGGTAACTTCTATTTCTCCTGAAAAAGCACCGGAAGGAACAAAGCAATAAATGTTATTACTCTTCACAGTGATAATAACGGCCTCCTTTTTCCCGATAGTTACTTTCACGAGAGAAGAATCATTACCAAAATTATCACCGTAAATACAGACTTCGCCAGAAATTTTAATATAATTTTTAAAAATATGCCATTTTGTCATTTATAAATTATTGATAATCAAATATTTAATTTTTTTGGAATTTTTCGATTTTAATGTCCAATTATTTTTTTGCGATTAAT